>PCDA01000025.1 GCA_002591605.1 Fidelibacterota bacterium | reverse complement strand
TAATCTTACAATAGAGCTTATCACTCCAATTGCGATGGAAAAAGAATTACGATTTGCGATTAGAGAAGGTGGTCATACTGTAGGTGCTGGTGTTGTAACGGAGATTATAGAATAAGATGGCTGGTAATAGTAAAAGAGATATAGTCGTAATTGAAAGTACTGCCGGAACTGGGTATAGATATTCGGTTACAAAAAATAAAAGACTTCATCCTGACAAACTTGAGTATAAGAAGTATGATCCAGTTGTTAGAAAACATGTAATTTTTAAGGAAACAAAATAGAGGTGAGTAGTTCAACTGGTAGAGCGCCGGCCTCCAAAGCCGGAAGTTGAGGGTTCGAGTCCTTCCTCACCTGCAAAAAAAAATGATGAAATTTTTAAAAACATATTTAAATGACGTTAATATTGAACTTCGTAAAGTAACTTGGTTATCGAAGAATGAGATGTTAGGCTCAACAATGGTAGTTTGGATTTTTGCTTTTATAATATGCATTTTCCTTTTTGTTGTTGATTTTAGTATTACAGGATTTGTGTCAAGATTATTAGGAATAAATTAATGAAATGGTATTCATTGAGAGTAATTTCTGGCAAGGAGAAGGCAGCCAAAGAGAATATTATGTTCGACGCAGAAGAACATAATTTGGATGAGTTCATTTCTGAAATTTTTGTCCCTTTCGAAAAAGTAATCGAAATGAAGAATAATAAAAAGAAGATTAAAGAAAAACTTTTTTTCCCAGGATACATTTTAATCAATATGGAATTAAACAACCAAACAAAGTATATGATAGAAAATACGAATGGGGTAATAAGTTTTGTTGGTCCCAAGGGTGGAAATCCAGTTCCATTAAGAGATGATGAAATTAAAAGGATATTTGGAGAGATTGAAAGAAAAGATGGCAGAGAAACTATTGAGGTTTCTTTCCTTAAAGGTGATTCTGTTAAAATTATCAATGGTCCATTCATTGATTTTAATGGTGTAATAGATGAGATTAATCAAGATAAACAAAAAGTTAAGGTGATTGTTTCAATTTTTGGAAGACCAACTCCTGTTGAGTTAGATTTCTTCCAGGTTGAAAAGTATAATTAATTATGGCGAAAAAAATAGAAGGTTATATAAAATTACAAATTAAAGGTGGCGCTGCTAATCCTGCTCCTCCAGTTGGACCAGCTTTAGGACAACATGGAGTAAATATTATGGAATTTTGCAAAGCATTCAATGCAAAAACTCAAGAAATGGGTGGCAAAATCATTCCGGTAGAAATTACAGTTTATGCAGATAGGTCATTTACTTTTATCACAAAAACTCCTCCAGCTTCGTTCCTTTTGCTTGAGGCAGCTAAGTTAAAGAAAGGATCTGGGGAGCCAAATAGAGATAAAGTTGGGCAGGTGACAAAAGATCAACTGAAAAGTATAGCTGAATTAAAATGGAAAGATTTAAATGCCGCAACTATAGAGTCTGCAGTGAGTATGATTGAGGGAACTGCAAAAAGTATGGGTTTAAAAGTTAAAGGATAGATTTTAATGAGTCAAAGTAATAGGTATACGAAAAATTTTAAAGCAATCAACAGAGAAATGATTTACTCTTTGGATGAGGCAGTTAAATTAATAAAGTCATCTTCTCCGGTAAAATTTGATGAAACTATTGATTTAAGTGTTAATTTAGGTGTTGACCCAAGACATGCAGATCAGATTGTGAGGGGAACGGTTTCTATGCCGAATGGAACGGGTAAAGACGTAACTATTTTAGTTTTAGCTAAAGGCGACGCAGTTGATAAGGCCACTGCAGCTGGTGCTGATTTTGTCGGTTCAGATGAGTTTCTTGAAAAGATTAAGTCTGGATGGACAGATATAGATGTTATTGTCGCGACTCCAGAAATGATGCCAGAGCTAGGAAAGCATGGTCGTGTTTTAGGTCCGCGAGGGCTGATGCCTAATCCTAAAACTGGAACTGTCACTAATGATGTTGAAAAAGCAGTTAAAGAAATTAAGTCCGGTAAAATTGAATTCAAGGTAGAAAAAAATGGAATAGTTCATGCCGGTGTAGCTAAGATGTCTTTTGATGAAGATAAAATTGCTCAAAACATTACTGCATTTATTGATGCAATTAAAAAAGCAAAACCATCTGGTGTGAAAGGCGTATATATGAAAAAAGTAACAGTATCATCAACAATGGGGCCAGGCCTTAAATTAGACTACGAAAAAATTTAATAATTAGGATATATAAAAAATTATGCCAAATCAAATTAAAATAGACAAAGTAGAGCAGTCAACAACTAGGTTGAAGGAAGCATCTGGTATCTATTTTGCTTCATACACAGGTATGGATGTTAAACAAGCTACAGAACTCAGGAAATTATGCAGAGAGACTAATGTTGATTATAGTATAACCAAAAATACTTTAATTAAGATTGCTGCGAAAAATGCAGGGTATGATGATCAGTTTGATGATCTTCTGAAAGGTCAGATTGCAATTGCAACTTCAGTAGAAGATCCAGTAGCTCCAGCTAGAATTATTAAAAATTTCAATAAAGACAATAATGATGTTTTAGAGGTAGTAGGAGTTTTTGTTGAAGGCAATCTTTATGATGCTGATAAATATAAAGACTTGGCTAATTTACCTTCACGAGAAGAAATGATTGCAAAATTCGCATCAATGTTAAGCCAGCCAATGACTGTTTTAGCTGGTACATTGAGTAGTACGATAACAAAATTAGCTGGTACTCTTACTAGCTTAAAAGAACAAAAACAATAGTTTGATTATAGGGAGTTAAAATAATGGCAAAGCTAAAAAAAGAAGACGTTTTAGATTATTTAGAATCAGCAAGTATGCTTGAAGTATCTGAACTAATATCAGATATTGAAGAAAAGTTTGGAGTTTCAGCAGCAGCTCCAGTAGCAGTAGCAGCAGCACCAGCTGCTGGTGGCGATGGAGCAGCAGCAGAAGCGAAGTCTGAATTTGATGTTGAGCTTACTGGAGTAGGCGAAAAGAAAATTAATGTTATTAAAGTAATTAGAGAAATAACATCTTTAGGTCTCAAAGAAGCAAAAGATTTAGCTGATGGAGCCCCAAGTGTGATAAAAGAAGCAGTTGCAGCCGATGAGGCAAATGAAATGAAATCCAAGCTTGAAGAAGCTGGTGCAAGTGTTACACTTAAGTAAGTGTAGTTAATTTTATTTTTTAATTAATCTCTTTTCATAACATTTCCAATATAGGGGGTATTTATATTGGCTAAGCAATTAGATGCAGCAAATAGTAGACTGTCTTTCGGAACAATTAATACTAAAGCCGAAAGTCCTGACTTATTAGATATTCAATTAAGTTCGATTAAGGAATTCCTACAGGAAGACGTGCTTCCTGAAAAAAGGAAAAATCAAGGCCTAGAGCAAGTATTTAAGACTATATTCCCTATTGAAGACAATCATAAAAATTATATTCTTGAATATAAGTATTACTATTTAGGTCTACCAAAGTACACAGTTAAAGAATGCCTTGAAAGACGAATTTCATATGCTATACCATTGAAAATAAAGTTTGTTCTTCATATTACTGATGAAAATGATAAATCTAAATATGTTCAAAGTATTGAGCAGGATGTTTTTTTTGGTAACATACCCTATATGACAGAAAGTGGAACGTTTATAATAAATGGAGCAGAAAGAGTTATAGTTAGTCAGCTTCAAAGATCTCCTGGTGTCTTCTTTGATCAAAGCCTTCATCCAAATGGAACTAAAATATATCAAGCTAGAATCATTCCTTTTAGAGGTTCATGGGTTGATTTTACTACAGATATCTATGATTGTATTTATGCAATCATTGATAGAAGAAGGAAATTTCCAGCAAGCTTACTTTTAAGAGCAATTGGGTATTCATCTGATCAGGACATATATTCTGTTTTTAATCTTACAAAAGAATATAATCTTAAAAAGGATAAAAAAGATATTATTGGAAAATCTACAATTGAAGATATTGTTAGCAGTAAAACTGGAGAGGTTATTGTTGAGAAAGGTGTTAAAATTTCAGAGTCTAAGATTAAAGATTTTGTTAAAAATAATATGAGTTCAATAGTCTTATTAGCTAATGAAGATTCTCTTAAAACTCAAATTCTAAAAAACACCTTTGAAAAAGATCCTACATCTTCAACTGATGAAGCTCTCCTTTTGTTATACTCACATTTAAGAACAGGTGAAGCTCCCAGTGTTGATGTCGCTCAAAAATTTATTGAAAAAATGTTTTTTTCAAATAAAAAATATGATTTAGGTGCGGTTGGAAGATATCGAATCAACAAAAAGTTTGACTTAGATGCTTCAATAGAAGATTCTGTTTTGACAAAAGAGGATTTTATTGAAGTATTTAAATATCTAATCGATATGAGAAATGGCGAGAGAACTACAGATGATATTGACCATCTCGGCAATAGAAGAATTAGAACAGTTGGAGAGCAGTTGGCAAATCAATTCAACATCTCTTTAAGTAGAATGCAAAGAAATATCAGAGATAGAATGAATCAAAGAGAAGCCGAAAGTTTAACTCCTCAAGATTTAGTTAATTCTAGAATCATTACAACAGTACTTAATACTTTTTTTGGTACCAGTCAGTTATCTCAATTCATGGATCAAACAAATCCTTTAGCTGAAATAACACACAAAAGAAGAATTTCCTCGCTTGGTCCAGGTGGATTATCTAGAGAAAGAGCGGGTTTCGAAGTAAGAGATGTTCATCATACTCACTATGGTAGATTATGTCCAATTGAAACTCCAGAGGGACCTAACATTGGATTGATAAATTCTTTAGCAACTTTCGCTAAAGTCAACAATTTAGGATTCATTGAGTCTCCTTACAGAATCGTAGAAAAGATAAATAAGTCACACAAAGTTACTGATGAAATTATATACTTATCTCCTGATGAAGAAGATAGAGCATATATTGCTGAGGCTACAGAAAATTTAAAAAATAATAAGTTTTCTAATGAAAACATAAGAGCAAGGCATGGTGAAGATTTTCCAATTATTTCATCAAATAGTATTGACTATATGGATGTATCATCTAATCAGATAGTGAGTGTTTCAGCTTCGCTGATTCCTTTTTTAGAAAATGATGATGCTAACAGAGCCCTTATGGGATCAAATATGATGAGACAATCTGTTCCACTTTTAAGGCCAGAAACGCCAATCGTCGGAACAGGTATGGAATCAGTGGTAGCTCGTGATTCAAGATCGGCTTTATATTCAAAACATACAGGCAAAATTGAATACGTAGATTCAAAGTTAATTGTCATTAAAGTTGATTCTAAAGATCAGGATTTAGAAATTACTGATGATCATAATATCGTACATTACAGATTAAAAAAATATCTAAGGACTAATCAAAATACATGTGTAAATCAAGTTCCAAGAGTCAAGGCAGGCCAAAGAATAAAAAAAGGAGAACTTTTGGCTGATGGACACTCAACCAATCATGGCGAGCTAGCTTTGGGGAGAAATTTAAAAGTAGCTTATATGCCATGGAGAGGCTATAATTTTGAAGATGCAATAATATTAAATGAAAAATTAATGAAAGAAGATATTTTAACATCATTGCATATAAAAGAGTTCGAAGTTGAAATTCGTGATACAAAAAGGGGTGAAGAAGAGTTAACAAATGAAATTCCAAACGTGAGCGAAGAAGCTACTAGAAACCTTGATGATGTTGGAATAGTTCGAGTTGGTGCAGAAGTACATCCTGGAGATATTTTAGTAGGCAAAGTAACTCCCAAAGGAGAAACTGAGCCTAGTCCTGAAGAAAAGTTATTGAGAGCCATTTTCGGAGAAAAAGCAGGAGATGTTAAAGATGCCTCAAAAAGATGTGATTCAGGTGTTCATGGAGTTGTTGTAGAAACTCAACTTTTTGAGAGAAAAAGTAGTTCTTTGCGTCTTGATGAAAAAAGAAAAATTAGAGAATTACAGAAAGAAGGTAGACAAAAAAGAGTAGATTTGATGAAAACTAGAGATGAAAAATTAAAAGAAGCTCTTTTAGATAAACTTTCTGGAGGAATAAGGGATTTTATCACTAATAAAACAGTTCTAAAAGCCAAAACCTTATTAAATAAAAATAGAATTTCAAAATTAAACTTTGAAAACTTATCATTAAAATCTCCATGGGTTGACAGTATGGCGGATTGGAATAAGATCTTAAAAATATGGAAAAATTATAAGAAAAGTTTAAGAATTCTTGAAGAAACTCTTGAAAAGGATGTCTTTAAATTAAGAGTAGGTGATGAGCTTCAGCAAGGAGTTATGAAGCTAGCCAAGGTTTACATAGCTCAGAAAAGAAAAGTTTCTGTTGGAGACAAGATGGCTGGTCGACATGGCAACAAGGGTATTGTATCTATTCTTGTCCCTGAAGAAGATATGCCTTACACGGAAGATGGTAAACCGATAGACATTATATTAAATCCTTTAGGTGTTCCTTCTAGGATGAATCTTGGTCAATTATATGAAGCGATGCTTGGTTGGGCAGGTCAAGAATTAAATGAAAGATATGCAACTCCAGTGTTTGATGGTGCCACATTTAATGATGTAGAGAATAAATTAGATAAAGCTGGCTTACCTAGAAATAGTAAAATTATGCTTTATGATGGCAGGACTGGCGAAAAAATGAAGCATCCAGTTGCAGTAGGAACTACTTATATGATGAAGTTATCACATTTAGTCGATGATAAGATGCATGCTAGGTCAACTGGACCATACTCTCTAATTACTCAGCAACCTCTTGGAGGAAAAGCGCAGTTGGGTGGTCAGAGGTTTGGTGAGATGGAAGTATGGGCTCTAGAAGCTTACGGGGCCGCTCATACTCTACAAGAAGTGTTGACAACAAAATCAGATGATATAAATGGAAGGACTAAGCTATATAATTCTTTAGTAAGAGGCTCTAATACTCCTGAGCCAAATATTCCAGAATCATTTAATGTTTTGGTTAAAGAATTAGAAGGTTTAGGGCTGAAAGTAAAGTTGCATTAAAAACTAATTTTTAGGAGAATATCTTGAATAAATCATATTTATCAAAACCAATGAAATCTCGCGATGTTCAGGCAATCACATTAGGTTTGTTATCACCTGAAGAAATATTAGAAAGATCCTTTGGAGAAGTGCTTAAACCAGAGACAATCAATTACAGATCTTATAAACCTGAAAAAGAAGGCCTTTTTTGTGAAAAGATTTTTGGGCCAATTAAGGATTGGGAATGTCATTGTGGAAAATATAAAGGTATAAGATATAGAGGGATTGTATGCGATAGATGTGGAGTTGAAGTAACAAGAAAAAATGTAAGAAGAGAAAGATTAGGACATGTTACATTAGCAGTTCCAGTAGTCCATATTTGGTTTTTAAAGTCTATTCCAAGCAAGCTTAGTTATTTACTTGGATATACAACAAAAGAGTTAGAATCTATAACTTATTACGAAAAATATGTAGTAACTAATCCTGGTGCATCAGGAGTAGAACTAGGAAGTTTAATTGATGAAGATGAGTATTTAGATTTAGATGATGAATTTGGAATTCATGTTGTTTCAGAGCAAGACAAGGATGATGATAATTACTTTAAAGCTTATATGGGTGGTAGAGGGATATTAGAGCTATTAAAAGCTTTAGATATTGAAAAGTTAATTAATGAACTTTCAGCCGTAGTCAATGATCCCAAATCTTCAGCCAGCAAAGTTGAAAGTGCATTGAAAAGGCTAAGAATTCTAAAACATTTTGATCCTAAGCTTGAAAAAGAATTAATCAATAAACCTGATTGGATGGTTATTAGTATTCTTCCTGTAATACCTCCAGAATTGAGACCATTAGTTCCTCTTGATGGAGGTAGGTTTGCAGCGTCAGATTTAAATGATCTTTATAGACGAGTTGTCATTAGAAATAATAGATTAAAGCAATTAATGGATATTAAAGCACCAGATGTAATATTGAGAAATGAAAAAAGAATGCTTCAGGAGGCAGTAGATGCTTTACTTGATAATAGTAGAGTTCAATCTGCCGTTAGAAGTGGAACTAGAAGACCACTTAAGTCATTGAGTGATTCTCTTAAGGGTAAATCTGGAAGATTTAGACAAAACCTACTAGGTAAAAGGGTAGATTATTCTGGTAGATCAGTTATCGTGGTTGGACCAGAACTCAGTCTTCATGAATGTGGAATTCCTAAAGAAATGGCCATAGAGTTATTTAAACCGATGATTATACATGAGTTAATGAAGCGAGGTCTCACAAGGACTGCTAAAAGTGCAAAAATAATGATAGATAAAAAACAAGAAGAAGTCTTCTCTGTTTTAGAATATGTTGTTAGTAATCATCCAATCCTTTTAAATAGAGCTCCTACTTTACATCGGCTTGGAATTCAAGCATTCCAGCCTAAGCTTGTTGAGGGTAGAGCAATTCGGCTGCATCCGTTGGTTTGTTCAGCATTTAATGCTGATTTTGACGGAGACCAAATGGCTGTTCACGTTCCTTTATCAGCTGAAGCGCAAACTGAAGCTTGGGTATTAATGCTATCAAGTCATAATATTTTGCATCCAGCACATGGTCGACCAATAGCAATTCCTTCGCAAGAGATGATTTTAGGATGCTATTATTTAACTAGACCTAGAGATAATGAAATTGGAGAGGGTACCATTCTAGGTTCATATGATGAAGCTAAGCTTTCTTATGTTAATGATAAAATAGCATTACACGCTAAAGTTAAGTTTAGATTAAATGGTGAACTTATAGATACTACATTAGGTAGAATTATTTTCAATAGTGTTCTTCCTAAAGGATTTGAATATCAAAACAGAATTATTGGGAAAAAGCAAATAGTCGAGATTGTTAGCAAATCCTATCATGAAATGGGTAATTTTAAAACAGTAGAGTTTTTAGATAAATTAAAAGACTTAGGGTTTGAAACAGCATATAGAGGCGGTCTTTCAATTGCAATTGATGATATTCATATACCTGATTCAAAAGATGAAATAATAAGTAAAGCCGATAAAGTTGTTGATGATATTAGAGCGAAATTCAAGAAGCATATTTTAACCGAAGGTGAAAGATATAATAAAACAATTGACGTTTGGACTCATGCTACAGCTGAAGTAGCTAATGAAATGTTTAATGAATTAAAGTCTGATGATGAAGGGTTTAATCCTCTTTATATGATGGCAGACTCTGGAGCAAGAGGCAGTCAAGATCAAATAAAACAGTTAGCAGGTATGAGAGGTCTTATGGCCAAACCTAGAAAAAGTTCAACTGGTAGTTCATCTTCAGGTGAAATTATTGAAAATCCTATTAAATCAAATTTTAAGGAAGGTCTTTCAGTTTTTGAATATTTTATTTCAACTCACGGTGCAAGAAAAGGACTTGCTGATACGGCACTAAAAACAGCTGATGCAGGTTATTTAACTAGGAGGTTGGTAGATGTTGCTCAAGATATAACTATCAGTGAAGAAGATTGTGGAACTATACAAGGCTTACATCTTGAAGATTTAAAAGAAGGTGAAGAAGTTATAGAGCCCTTAGAAGATAGAGTTTGGGGTAGATATACGATTGAAGATGTTATTGATCCTATATCTGGAGATATTATAGCAAAAAAAGATGAGTTAATTGATTACTCTGTTCTTGAGAAAATCAGCTCAAGTAATGTTTACTCCGTAGGAGTTAGATCCGTTTTGACCTGTGAATCTCTATCTGGTGTATGCAAGAAATGTTATGGCTTGAATTTGGCTAATAATAGAGTTGCACAAATTGGTGATGCTGTTGGAATTATGGCTGCACAATCTATTGGTGAGCCTGGAACCCAGTTAACTTTAAGAACATTCCATATTGGGGGTACAGCAGCTAGAATTTTAGAGCAATCTAATATTACTGCCAAAAAAGAAGGAATCATTAAGTTTTCTAAAAACGTTCAATTAGAAAAAGTTAAAGGTGAAGATGGAACTTTTTCTATGATTTCAACGAATAGAATTGGTGAAATTAGTCTAATTGATAGCAATAAAAGAGAATTAAACAAGTGGAAAGTTCCATATGGTTCTGAGGTTTTAGTTAAAGATGGTGTTAAAGTTAAAGCAGGAGACTTGCTTTTTGCTTGGGATCCATACACTGACGTTATATTAGCTAGACATGATGGAATAGTCGCATATAAAGATTTAATTGAGGGTGAAACTTATGTCAAGGAAGCTGTAGAAGGTGGTAAAAAAATGGGCGTTGTAACAGAATCTAGAAATAGAAATTTGAGCCCTCATATTGAAATTTTAGATAAAAAAGGTTCAAGTTCGTCTAAAGGTTCAAGTAGTATTTTGCCTGTTAAAGCTACTATCGTTGTTAACGAAGGTGATAAAGTTAAATCAGGTGAAATCATTGTAAAAATTCCAAAAGATGTTGGTAAAACTAAGGATATTACTGGCGGACTACCTAGAATCGCGGAGTTATTTGAGGCCCGGAACCCATCTAATCCTGCAGTTGTTTCTGATATTGATGGAAAAGTCGTATATGGTAAAATTAAAAGAGGCATCAGGGAGATAAAAGTTGTCTCAAAAAATAATGAAATGGCATATAAAATTCCTTATGGCAAGCATATTTTAGTTCATAATGATGACCAAATCTTTGCTGGTGAAAAAATATGTGAAGGCTCGATTTCGCCTAAAGATATATTGAGAATCAAAGGAGCATCTAGGGTTCAAGAATATTTAGTTGAAGCCATTCAAGAGGTTTATCAGGTCCAAGGAGTTGCTATTAATGATAAGCATATTGAGGTTATTGTTAAGCAGATGATGCAAAAAGTAGTTATTGAAAATGGTGGTGATACTGATCATCTTCCAGGTGATAGAGTTAGTAAAAATCAACTTAAGCGTTCAAATATGAAAATTAGCGAAATGTCATTAATTAAAGATCCAGGTGATTCTGATTATCGGGTTGGGGATTTAGTCAGCAATAAAAACATTCAAGAATACAACCTTGAACTTAAAGCTGATGGAAAGAAAATTATTAAGAAAAGTAAAGCGAAACCTGCAACATCATCTCCTTTACTGCTGGGTATAACTCGAGCATCTTTGAACACAGAAAGTTTTATTTCTGCTGCCTCGTTCCAAGAAACTACTAGAGTATTAACAGATGCGGCTGTATCTGCTAAAACTGATAATCTCACTGGACTAAAGGAAAATGTTATAATTGGAAGACTTATTCCAGCTGGCACGGGCGCATTAAAAAATAGAGATATAATATTGCCCCATAGCGAAGAAGAAATTGATAAAAGTTTAGAAGAAGAGGTTGTAGGTTCAAATAGCGAATTGTAAAAACTATCGTCCGCAATATCTAATATTTTTAAAAAAAAATAAATTATTTTGCAATAATAAATAATTGTTATGTATATTGACGGGCTATACTGGAGTAAAAATGCCGACGATAAATCAGTTAATAAGAAAAGGCAGGAAAAGACAAACTAAGAAAAATAAGGTTCCTGCACTAGAAAAATGTCCTCAAAAAAGAGGAGTGTGTACACGTGTATATACAACTACACCTAAGAAACCTAACTCAGCTTTAAGAAAGGTAGCTCGTGTTAGATTATCTAATGGTTATGAGGTAGCTGCTTATATACCAGGAGAAGGGCATAACCTTCAAGAGCATTCGATTGTTCTTATTGAAGGGGGTAGGGTTAAAGATTTACCAGGAGTTAGATATCACGTTATAAGAGGTGTATTAGATCCCGCTGGAGTTGAAGGTAGAAAATCAAGTAGATCTAGATATGGAGCGAAAAAACCTAAATAAGGATTTAAATGAGAAGACGTAGACCAGAGAAAAGAGAAATATTGCCAGATCCATTGTTTAAAGATTTGGTGGTAGCAAAATTCATAAATAATTTAATGAATGATGGTAAGAAAAGTTTAGCTGAATCAATTTTTTATTCAAGTATAGAAAAGATAAAATCAACAATGAAGACTGATGATGGTTTAGAAGTTTTTAAAAAAGCAATAAATAATGTAAGTCCAATGCTTGAGGTAAAATCTAAGAGAATTGGTGGGGCGACATATCAAGTACCTGTTGAGGTTCCTCAACAAAGAAAAGTTGCGTTGGCAATGAGATGGATAATTGGATATGCAAAAGCTAGAAAAGGAAATAGCATGTCTGATAGATTGGCAGCAGAAATAGTAGCTGCATATAATAACGAAGGTTCATCAGTTAAGAAAAAAGAGGATACGCATAAAATGGCTGAAGCAAATAAAGCTTTTGCTCATTTTAGATAAAAAATTATGAAAACAACTCCATTAAAAGATGTAAGAAATATAGGTATAATGGCTCATATCGATGCCGGCAAGACAACTACTACAGAGCGAATATTGTATTACACTGGTAGACTTCATAGGTTAGGTGAAGTTCATGACGGCGCTGCAACCATGGATTGGATGGACCAAGAAAAAGAGCGAGGTATCACTATTACTTCAGCAGCAACGACATGTTTTTGGAAAGATCATCGAATTAATATTATTGATACTCCAGGACACGTTGACTTTACAATTGAAGTTGAAAGATCTTTAAGGGTTTTAGATGGTGCAGTTGCATGTTTTTGTGCTGTTGGAGGAGTTGAACCTCAATCTGAAACAGTCTGGAGGCAGGCCGATAAGTATAAAGTTCCAAGAATTGCATTTGTAAATAAAATGGATAGAGCGGGAGCTGATTATTACAATGTCATTGAAATGATGAAAGATAGATTTGGAACAAATCCGGTTCCTCTAAATATTCCTATTGGTGCAGGAGAGACTTTTAAAGGAGTTGTCGACTTAATTGAAATGAAAGCAATAATGTATGCTGAAGATGATGGTCAGAATTTTGATGTTGTCGATATCCCTGATGATTTGAAAGATGAGGCGAATAAATGGAGAGAGCATTTGTTAGAGGAAACTGCTTCAAATGATGAAAATCTCATGGAGAAATATCTAGAAGGTAATGAAATATCCACAGATGAGTTAATGCCAGCAATACGTAAATCATGTGTTTCTGGTGATATTATTCCAATGCTTTGTGGTTCAGCTTTCAAAAATAAAGGCGTTCAAAGCCTATTAGATTATATAATTGAATTTTTACCTTCTCCAGTTGATGTAGGTGAAGTTTCTGGAGTAGATGTAGATGATAAAGAAAAAGAATTAACTAGAAAGCCTGAAGACGCAGAACCATTTAGTGCACTAGCTTTTAAAATTATGACAGACCCTTTTGTTGGAAGATTGACATTTGTAAGAGTATACAGTGGCAAGATTTCAAAAGGAGATAAGATTTTTAATCCAAATTCTGGAAAAATGGAACGCGTAAGTAGATTAATGTTAATGCATTCCAACAAAAGAGAGGATAGAGATACTATTAATACCGGAGAAATAGCTGGTATTGTTGGATTAAAAGATACCAAAACGGGTGATACGTTGTGCGTCAAAGAAAGTCCTATCATTTTAGAATCTATTGATTTCTTAGATCCAGTTATATCAATTGCAGTTGAACCCGCATCAAATGATGATCAGGAAAATCTAGGTATAGCCTTATCAAAGCTTGCTGAAGAAGATCCAACTTTTAAAGTTCATTCAGATGAAGAATCGGGCCAAACCATAATATCGGGAATGGGAGAATTACATCTTGAAGTTCTGGCCGATAGACTAAAAAGAGAATTTAAGGTTAATATTAATATTGGAAACCCTCAGGTTTCATATAAAGAGGGAATAACCAAAAGTGTTGAGCAAGACACTAAATATGCAAAGCAGTCTGGCGGTAGAGGTCAATACGGCCATGTAGTTATAACAGTTGAGCCAAATGAACTTGGAAAAGGCTTTGAGTTTGAAAACCAGATAGTTGGTGGTGTTATTCCAAAGGAGTATATCCCTTCAGTTAAAAAGGGTATTGAAGAAGCAACACAAAACGGAGTCCTTGCAGGCTTTCCGATTGAAGATGTTAAAATTACATTAACCTATGGTTCTTACCATGATGTTGATTCGAATGAGATGTCTTTTAAGATTGCTGGATCAATGGCATTTAAGGAAGCAGTAAAAAAAGCTAGTCCAATATTGTTGGAGCCAATAATGTCGTTAGAAGTAACAACACCTGATGAATATTTAGGAAGTGTGAATGGAGATATAACCTCTAGAAGAGGAATAATGAAAGGAATGAGTTTGAAAAATAATTTTCAAATTATTTCTGCAGAAGTTCCACTGGCACAAATGTTTGGATATGCAACAGAATTAAGATCATTAACACAAGGAAGAGCTGTTTTTACTATGCAGTTTTCACATTACAGTCCACTTCCACAGAAATTACAAGATGAAATTACTGAAAAATATTCAGGGTCAACAGTTAGTAACTAAGAACAGTATTAAGGAGATATAGTTTTATGTCAAAAGAAAAATTTGAAAGAACCAAGCCCCATGTTAACGTAGGAACAATTGGTCACGTTGACCATGGTAAGACTACATTAACAGCAGCGATAACAAAATGTTTATCAACAAAAGGATTGGCTGCAAATCAAGATTTTGATCAAATAGATAATGCCCCAGAAGAAAAAGAAAGAGGTATTACTATTAATACTTCTCACGTTGAATACGAGACAGATGGTCGTCACTATGCTCACGTTGACTGTCCTGGTCACGCGGACTATATTAAAAATATGATTACAGGTGCAGCTCAAATGGATGGAGCTATTTTAGTGGTAGCGGCTACAGATGGTCCGATGCAACAAACAAGAGAACATTTGCTTTTAGCGAAACAGGTTAATGTACCATCAATTGTTGTATTTATGAATAAATGTGATCAAGTTGATGATCCAGAATTATTAGAACTTGTTGAGATGGAGCTAAGAGAGCTACTAAGTGAGTATGGGTTCCCAGGTGATGATACGCCAATCATTCAAGGTTCAGCATTAAATGCATTGAACTCAGATGGTAGTGGAGATGATGCTCAAAAGATTTATGATTTAATGGATCAAGTTGATTCATTTATTCCTACGCCAGAAAGAGCTGTAGATAAAGACTTCTTAATGCCAATTGAAGATGTATTTTCAATAACTGGAAGAGGTACAGTAGCTACAGGTAGAATTGAGTCTGGAGTTATTAAGGTAGGTGATGAAATGGCAATCGTAGGTATGGGTTGCGATAAATCTTCTGTTTGTACAGGTGTAGAAATGTTTAGAAAACTTCTAGATCAAGGTGAAGCAGGTGATAACGCAGGATTGCTATTAAGAGGTATAGATAAAGAAGATATCGCAAGAGGTATGGTGCTTGCAAAACCTGGGTCTATTACTCCACATACAAAGTTTAAAGCTGAAGTTTATGTGCTCAAGAAAGAAGAGGGTGGAAGACATACTCCTTTCTTTAATAATTATAGACCTCAGTTCTATTTTAGAACTACAGATGTAACAGGTTCAGTTACGCTAGAAGAAGGTAGTGAAATGGTAATGCCAGGAGATAATGTTAATCTTACAATAGAGCTTATCACTCCAATTGCGATGGAAAAAGAATTACGATTTGCGATTAGAGAAGGTGGTCATACTGTAGGTGCTGGTGTTGTAACGGAGATTATAGAATAAGATG
>PCDA01000020.1 GCA_002591605.1 Fidelibacterota bacterium | reverse complement strand
ATACTATATAAATTATCGAAATTATACTACAACATCAAGCGTATAATCATATGATTGATACTATATATTCTACATTTTTTTTTAAAGTTTTTAACTTTTAAACAACAATATCATTTTTTAATTTATCTTAATAACTGGAGAATAATATTTTAAAGAAATTAACTTTTTTTACAGTTTTAACCTTAACTGTATATATCATACATACCTTTGATAATAGACTAGGTGATTTACCTCCTCTAGGAAAATTTTTTGATCCATACCATGGTTATCTAGCTCTTCACATGTCTGATGAGCTTCCAAATCAAGATATCTTTGCTGAAAATCTCATAGACAGCGTAAATGTTACATGGGATGACCGTAGGGTACCCCATATTTTTGCTAATAATGAACATGATTTATTCTTTGTTCAAGGATATCTCCATGCTTTTGATAGATTATGGCAAATGGAGTTTCAAGTAATGGCAGCTGGAGGAAGATTATCTGAAATTATTGGTCCTAAAGCTCTAGAATATGATAAGTTTCAACGAAGGATAGGAATGATGAGAGGAGCGAAAAGCGTATTAGAAAATTATCAACAAGATTCTTTAATGCTTTCATCTTTAAAAGCGTATACAAATGGGGTTAATACGTATATAAACTCATTAACGATAGATCAATACCCAATAGAATATAAACTTCTTGATTATGCTCCTGAGCAATGGACTTTAAGGAAATGTGCACTTCTTTATATGTATATGGCATGGGAATTATCTGGTGCAACAAACGATCTTGCTCATACAAAATTTTTAAAAGAATTTGGGATGCAAGATTACATGGAACTCTATAATTTCAATTCTCCATTATTATCACCGATTATACCAAGAGAAACTTCGTGGGATTTTGAACCTATAAAAATTGTTAAACCAGAAGAGGTTTATATATCAGATCCAAATGGAGATGGAATTAAATATAAACCTAACCCTAATAATGGAAGTAATAACTTTGCTTTAAGTGGAGATAGAACAAAATCAGGTTTACCTATTCTTGCAAATGATCCACATCTAAACCTAACACTACCTTCAATTTGGTATGAAAATCATTTGGTTGCACCAAACTTAAATTCTTATGGAGTATCATTGCTGGGTGTTCCATGTGTTATAATTGGATATAATAAAGATATTGCCTGGGGCAGTACTAATGGAATGAATGATGTGATGGATTTTTATGATATAACATACAAAGATAAATCACGAAGAGAATATCTTCACGATAATCAATGGAAAAATATTGAGCTATCTATTGAAAAAATTAGTATCAGAGGTGATAAAACAGTTCTTGATACAACTTATATGACACATCATGGACCAATAATGAGTCACGATGTTTTTGATAAAATGCCTCGATTCGGAAGTGCAGTTGCTGTTGGAAGAGCTATGAAATGGCTAGCCTCAGAGCCTTCTATGGAACCAAAGACATTCTATCTTCTAAATAAAGCAAAAAAATATGAGGATTACCTTGAAGCAATTTCATATTTTAGTTGTCCCGGTCAAAATATAATTTTTGCAAGTAATAATAATGATATCGCTATATGGCAAACTAACAAACTAATTCCAAAATGGGATTTACAAGGTCGATTCATTATGGATGGAAGCAAATCTATTTATGATTGGAAAGAAAAACTTCCAATTGCACATCAACCTCATTCACTAAATCCTGAGCGAGGATATTTAAGTTCAGCTAACCAAAATCCAGTTGATCAAAAATATCCGTATTTCATTCCTGGTAATTACGCACCATTATTTAGAGGTGCTAGAATTGATGAAATCCTTAAAAAAACTGACAAGGCAACTTACAAGGATCTACAAGAAATTCAGAATGATAACAAAAGCCTTCTTGCAGAAAGAGTTGTAATACCGTTACTAGAAACAATTAATCAAGATTATCTTTCAGATGATCAAAAATTCATTTACAATTCTTTGATGGATTGGGATTATTTCTACAATCCAAATTCTACAATGCCAGGTCTGTTTGATTCCTGGATGAAAAGCATTGCTAAAAATACATGGGAGGATGATTTAGGAATAGCAGATGATGATACAGAATGGCCAAATTTTAGAATTCTTTCAGACCTAATCATACATGACCCTAACAGCAAATGGTTTGACAATAAAAATACAAGTGAAATTGAAAATTTAGATATAATTGCTAATAAGACATTTATAATACAGACAAATGATATATTAAGCAAAATAGGACCGGTGAGTGAAAAATGGGAATGGAAAAATTATAGAGGAACGGATATTCATCACCTTGCTAAAATACCAGGTTTTGGTAATTTAAATTTACCCACTGGGGGTGATTGGAATATTCCAAATGCAACCGCAAAAACACATGGTCCAAGTTGGAGATATGTTGTTGAATTAGGCGATAGGCCAAAAGGATACGGGATTTACCCAGGAGGTCAAAGTGGATATCCAGGAAGCATTTATTATGACCAGTTTATTGAATCATGGGTAAAAGGAGAATTATATGAACTCAATTTTCCATATTCAATAGATGAAATTAATGGTCATTCAGTACTATTTACACCAAAGGAGAAATTATAATGATTATGATGATAATGGCTGTCTTTTTTTTATCTTTATTGATATTACCACAACTCCCTTGGTGGTTTATAGCAATCTTATCAACATTTATAGGCTACAATTCAAAAGGAGTATTCCAATCAATAATGGGTGGTTTTATATGTGGCTTTTTACCATGGATTTTCATTCTAGTATTTAATTATTATAATGGAGCAGAAATAATCATAGGTAGAGTCTCTGGAATTTTTTCTATGGATGGATTAATTGGTGCCTTCATAGCAACATTACTTATCGGAGGAATAACTGGATTATTAGGATCATTGAGTGGATTTACTTTTAAACAGGCATTCCAAGATCAATTAATTAAAGAATAAGATATGTCTATTCCCTTGCAACCCCACTTAGAAAAAATATTTTTTATATTTTCTTCTGATAAATTATATGAATCATCATAAATAATCATTAATGTGTTCGTTTTGATTGAACATTCAACGTGAATAACTCCATTTAATCGATCAAATTCATTAATTAATTTTCTTATTAAACTAGAATTATCTAAATCTAAAGATTTTACAGTAATTTCAATATTTGTTGGGGAGTCAGTTGTAGCTGAAAGAAAAATTACAGTAAAAGATAAAATCATTATAATAGATATGATACTTCTCATATTAATCCCTAGCTAAACCTAAATAATTTATGAATGAAACTAGATCATCTACAACAATTTAATTAAAGTTATACTTTAATTAAAAAGCTAAGGTATTTAATTAATCTTATACTTGAAGTAAATAGCGCAAGAATAGATAGCATTAAAATATTTTTTAGTGAAATTATTTATAGAATTTTAGATATTATGATTGATTTATACTTTTGAATTATCAATAGCAGCTTTTTCATCTAAATTATGTAAAACATATGCTCCAGCTAAAATAAGAACTAAAACAATTGCCACACCAAATCGTTGAGATCCGAATTCTTTAGTTAATATTCCTAATAACATTGGACCGATAAATGCCGTTGCTTTTCCTGAGAAGGCAAAAAAACCAAAGAACTCATTTTGCTTATGTTTAGGTGTAAACCTTGACATAAGAGATCGACTTGAAGCTTGGTTTGGGCCAGAGCATAAGCCAATTATAATTCCTGCTATCCAAAATACTGTAACATTTGTAGTAAACACAGCAAGAGCACATGCAATTATTAAACCTAAATTACTTAATTGAATAGTATTCTTTCCACCAATCCAATCATCTAAAAATCCAAATAAAAATGCCCCTAAGCCAGCAGCTACATTTAAAGCAATTCCAAAATACATAACCTCATTAAATGAAAAGCCAAAAGTTCCAGATGCATAAATACCTCCAAANGAGAAAATAGTCACCAGGCCATCATTATATAAAATCCTAGCNATAAGAAATCTTACAATGTGTTTATATTGCTTAATTTCTTTAAATGTTTGTCTTATTTGNGAATAAGAATTATTGATAAGCTGTTTTGAAATTCTGGTATTAATTTTTTGATCTCTAACGCCCAAAAATGTTGGAATAGCAAATAAAGCAAACCACAAAGCTACTAAAAGGTTAATACCTCTAATATTTTCACCACTTGTTTTAAGCGATATATCATTAATATTAGGATCATTAACTACCTTTAATCTGCCATCTCTAAAATAGCATAATGTACCAATATGTTTGTTATCTTCGTATACAGGACCTCTAATTTCAAAATTATTTTCTAGATCAAGTACAAACCCTGTCTTTGAATCGAGCTTTTCTGTATTATAATCATTCCATGATGGCTTCCCAATTAATTGAATTGATCTACCTATATGGTTTACATATTCAGGATGACTTCCAAAAACAACAAAAGAACCGGATTTAAAATCAATGTCAGCAACAGTACCTTTTTCAGTTTCATTTTTATAAACTAAATCAGACATAAAAGCTAATGTATCTGTTAATTCAAAATTAAGTAATTTTATTGGCATTCCCACCTCAATGCTATCAATGATATTAAGACTAGAAGAACTTATTGTGAATCGAGTGAAAGTGTCAGCTATCTGAACATTTTCGATATCAACTACAATACTATTAATTGAACTATTTTTCTTTAAGTTAAAAATAGGTTTATTAGGTTGGACAAATAAAAACAAAGATATCATCAATGCAATTAATCCACCCACATAACCTAGAGACCACCCATAGCCAGAAATTCTTCCAATCTTATCTTTTGGAGCTATATGGGGTAAATAGGCATTGCAAAACACACTTCCCATTTCAAATCCTATATTAGCAATCACAAACCAAAATAATGCAACATAGATTTGCCCTTCATATGCAAAGAACAAAAATACAGTACTGATAATGCATATCCATGACCATAATACAAGTAAAAATTTTCGATATCCCCCTTGATCAGCCAATGCCCCCATTAGTGGTGAAATAAAAGCTACAAATAAGGCAGTTATTGCAATTCCAATTGACCATAAAAAGGTTCCATCATGGATATTTGGAGCAATTGCTTGAGTATAGTATGCACTAAAAATAAATGTCACTATAAGTGTCGTAAATGGCTGATTTGCAAAATCATACATCGACCAAGAAAAAACTGTCTTTTTATAATTATTTTTCATAATTACCTTTCAATAATTCTTTGAGCTCTCTATATCCTTTAATTGAAAAAAAAATAAAAATTAAGTTGAATGATAAAAATCCAATAACAAAAAGTAGTTGCCATATTAGTTTCCAAACTATCATACTTTCCTTTCTTTTTTATCAGGGAAAATTAAGGAAAAAACAATCATTAAAATCATAGAGAAAGCAAGTGTCATCAGCCCTATTTGCTCTGGTTGAAATGTTGAAAACATAGAAATTGATTTTCGTATTGGCTCTAATCCAAGAAGAGCACTTAAGCCTCCTAACAAAGCTGCTAGTGCACCTACTGAACTTGCTTTTTCCCAATAGAGACCAAACAAGATTACTGCTATCGCTCCTGTAAAGTAAACCGCCCCTGTAATACCAAGGTAAGTCCATATAGAATCTAATCCATCATAGACAAGTCCCCAATAAAGAATGTATAAACCAAGAATTATAATAATAATTCTACTAATATTAATTTTCTGTTTTGATGAGAGTTCACCACCAGTAATCGGATCAATAATATCATTTGTTATTATTGTGCTCCAACAAAGAAGATAGCTATCATGAGTACTCATAAACGCTGCAAGCATAGCTGCAACCATCACTCCTAAAACACCAACAGGTAGTATTTCAACTAAATACATTGGCATCATCATAAGAGTTTCTCCACCAATAACTTTACCATTGTAGTGTATATATGCACAAATTCCTAAAAAGCATGGGAACATAAATCTAATTAGAAATGAAACTGAAGACCATAAATACTGTTTTTTGACAGTTTCTGGACTTTTTAGTGATAAAGCTCTAGTGATAGCTGTTGGCCATATTATTGCACTAACAAAGCCAAGAACTAGCTGCCAGCTGACATAGAATCCCCCCCTACTTTGAAAAGGATCATAAATTGATTTGGGATTTGAGACAAGTATCTCAAGCTGATCAAAAATATTAAACCAGCCTAGATTGTAAATTGAGAAAAGGACACTTAATATTAATCCAATTGATAATACTACAAACTGAATATAATCTGTAATAATAACTGATATCATTCCACCCAATATTGTATACAGAAGAACCATCACTAAAAGTATTGTCATAATAATAGCAAGGATAGACTCACTTTCTTCTAACCATGATATCCCATAAGTAGCCGATAGTACACCTTGAACAAAAATCGCTCCTACTTTTAGGAATAGTCCCATATTTAAAATACCACCGATGACTAATAAAATTGCCCCTAGTATTCTTACATTTTTACCAAACCTTATTTCATAATATTCTGGTATACTCTTAACTCTTAATTCTCTTAATTTTACAACTACAATCCCAGTTATACCTATAAACATAGTTACCACAAGTGCAAATAATCCAATATGGAAAGCCGCAAAAAAATCATTAAATCCAGTTTGAGCATTATACATAACAGTAATAAGACCAAGTTCAGTTCCAAGCATTGTCGCAACACCTAATGAAAGTCCTACTTTTCTTCCTGCAATCATGAAATTAGAAAAATCTGAAGACCTATCTCTATATTTTAATCCTAAATAAAATACAGAAACTATGTAAGTAAGTACGATAAAATAGTCAAATATTGTCATTTTTAATATAATCTAAATGGCTTAATCATTTCTTTAAATTTAAAAGATTCTTTATTCCAAGTTACCAATAACTCATCAATACTTGAACCATTAAAAATATTTTTAACTAAAACATCAGAGCCATACAACTTATCTAAGAATCCGTTAGCAGAGACCATAAACTGTTCTGGATGAGTCTCATAGATTGCTTTTAAGATGGTTACTGCAAGCTTTAATGGAAAAACAATATTTCTATTGGTAATATGAATTGAAATTCCATTGCATCTAGAATCTTTATATTTAGGATATACTGATTTTCCTGGAATTGATATTGGAGTAAAAGTTAGAGTATCTAGACGTACACCCTTTAAATTTTGAGAGCTGACAATATCTATTATTTTTTGTGAATTAAGCCAAGGTGCACCAAACACTTTGAATGGAGTTTCTGTTCCTCTGCCTTCAGATAAATTAGTTCCCTCTAATAAACATAAACCATTGTAAATTATAGCAGTTTCAAGGTCAGGTATATTTGGTGATGGTGGCAGACTTAACTCTACATAATCACCTTCCCAACCATTAATATTTATAATTTCAAGGTCTATTTTACTAGCATCATTAATCCAATTATTTTCTTTTATCAATATTGCAAATTCTCCAATTGTTAATCCATGCCTAATAGGAACTGGATGCATACCCACAAAAGAGCTAAATTCATTATATAATTGTGGTCCTTCAACTTTATTTCCGAGAGGATTAAATCGATCAAGAATAATTATTTTTATTCCATTTTCTGCTGCTGCCTCCATGACATAAGTAAGAGTACTTATATAGGTATAATACCTTGAGCCAATGTCCTGCAAATCAAATAAGATTATATCAATATCCTCAAGTTGAGCAAGAGTTGGTTTTTTATTTTTACCATATAAACTATATACAGGAATACCATCTATATTGCTATTTTTAACTTTACCACCTGCTTCATAAGTTCCAAATAGTCCATGCTCAGGCGAGAATATAGCTTTAACATTTAGTGAGTTTTTAGATAAATCAAATAAGTTTTTACCACTTTTATCTTTACTTGTATGATTCATTACTAATGCAATTTTACTATTTTCGTACAATGATGTATCTTCAAAAAATATATCAATACCATTTTCTATAGTTACTTCTGCAGAAGAACAAGATATTATAAATAGAAATACTGTAAAAATTGCTTTTTTCATCTTTTATGACCAAAAATCAGTGATAAAGAAATAGATATAGTCATTGTCACAAATGTTGCAACTAAAATATACCAGGTCCAGGATATGCCATATGATTGCATTATAAAAACGCTAATAATTCCACATATTGATCCAAATATAACATAAATATCCTTTGGCTTAATTTTAAAAAGACTTAGTAAAAATAAACTTAAAAGAATACCATAAGTAAATGAAGCTATTCTTAGTCCAGTGATTAATAAAAGATTATTACTTTCATCAAAAAAAGACGCAATGAAAATTAAAGCAAAAGCCCAAAAAATACTTATAGTCTTTGATAGTTTAATATCATCTTTAACATTTAGTAGATCCCTAACAGTTGACGAAGAGAGTGAATTAATTGATGAACTAATTGTTGACATAGCTGCCGATAATACTCCTACCAATAAAATTCCTCTTACACCGGGGTCTAAAAAGTAATTAATAAAAAGTGGAAACTCTCTATCCTTTAATACGTTCCAATTTGAATCAACATAGTCTAAAGATATCCCTAATGATTCAAAATTTTGCATCTTAAAATATTCAGTAAGCAAGGAACCTAATAGAAGAAATATTGAAAACTGAATAAAGACAAAAATTCCACTACCTATCATTGCTTTTCTAGCAGCACTTAAGTTATTACACGATAGGGACCTTTGAACCATCATATAGTCAGCTCCATGAGATGCAAAAGACAAAAATGTACCACCTATAATACCATTTATCAATAAATTACTATCTCTTAGAATTGAACCTTCATAATGGAAAATGGTATTAATTGAGTTTCCAAATGTGTTTAATACTGCTCCTGATGGAAGATCTAGAGATATATAGTATATTGATATCATACCTCCTAACAAATAAACAAAAAACTGTATACTATCAATCCAAAGAATAGACTTAATTCCACCTAAGTAAGAGTAAATTAATGTTATTATTCCAATTAAAAATACTGAGGGCACAATACCCCATCCGGTTAAAATATTAAAAATAATAGCAGTTGCTAAAAATCTAATTCCATCTGCAAGAAGACGAGTTATAAGAAAAATAATTGAAGATAGTTTTTGAACTGATCTACCAAAATAATCTCCTATAACTTCATATATCGAAACAATATTATTTGAAAAATATTTTGGGAGCAAGAAAGCAGATACTAATACTCTCCCAATAATATATCCAATAGCAAGCTGGAGAAACCACCAGTCAGATCTGTAGGATAAGCTGGGAATACTAATGAAAGTTAAAACAGAAGTTTCAGTTGCAACGATTGAAAACATTGCAATGGGCCATGGCATAGACCCTGAAGCTGTATAGTAATCTTTGGAGTTTAAATTTGATTGACTAAAATAGAATCCTATTGCAATAAAAAATAAAAAAAATATTATTATTATTAATAAATCCAAAATTTTACAAGATAGCTTTCATTACTTCAGTATGGAATTGCCTCCTAATAGAATACATTCCTGAATTTTCCCTTGATGGATGGACCCTATTTGTTAACAAAACAACAATAATATCTCTATCATGATCAAGCCATAAAGAGGTTCCAGTAAATCCTAAATGACCGTATGATNGATCTGAGAAATAATCACCTGCAGAGCTTTTACCATTTCTGCTTGGTGTATCCCAGCCTAAAGCTCTATCAGANCCTNGAGGAATTTCTTGACGACTTATAAAATTTTTGACTATATCATCAGATAGAATTCTAGTCCCAAGCCAAGTACCTTCATTTAAAAATAATTGAGCATATTTTGCTAAATCATAAGCATTTGAAAAAACTCCAGCATGACCAGAAATTCCATCTAAAAGATATGCATTTTCATCATGAACTTCACCTTTTAGAAGCTTCCCTCTAAAGTATTCATCAAATTCAGTAGGAACAATTTTGTATTTTATTGAATCAGCAGGGTTGTAACTNGTATCANTCATAGATANAGGATNAAATATCCACTTNTTACATAATTCATCTAATGNAGTTGATGTTATNATTTCAATAATNTCCATTAATAAAATAATTCCCAANTCACTATATTGACTTTTTTGACCTGGNAAAAAGTCTAATGATGTATTTAGAATTTTTCTAATCATTTCTTCTTGATTAATATTAACATNTTCTTTATAAAATTCTATAAATGGCTTTAACCCAGATGAATGAGTCAATAGGTGTTTAATTGAGATTTTGCCCATATCTGTTCCATATAATTTGGGATAATATTGTTCAATGGTATGATCTAAAGATATTTTTTTTTGATCTATCAGCTTCATTGTAACAGGAGTAACTGATAATATCTTAGTAATTGAGGCAATATCATATATAGAATTATTATTAACTTNTTTTGAATCTTCAAANTATGTAAATCCACCAAATGATTCATGGGCAATAAGATTATCATCTTTNACAATTACAACTTGAGCTCCTGGNAAAACTTTNGAAGAGATTCCTTCATTAATTACATCCCAGGCTAAATTCAAATCATAACTATCTTGATTCAAATCAAAACTAAATTTTCTTTTACTTNCCGATANNCCATGACCTCTTAAATATTTACTATTTAATGTNACTGGAAGTTTGCCATCAATACTGCTTCTACCCCAAAGNGCATTNGCTGCAGCTTTTACTGATATACTTCCATATCCATANGTNCACATGTATGCATCNAGNGATTCATATGATGGNAAATAGGGACTACCAAAACTTATTCCTACNGTCTTAATACCTTCTTCTTTNAATCGATCGAGNANNAATGCATGGCTNNTGTCTATNGTTGACTCACCTTTNTCCATTCTAATTCTGATTAACATAGAAACTACTACAACGCTACTTTCCTTTAAATCTNTNACTATNCTATTTATTCTATTNATNCTTAGNTCTTCATTNATAAAAATTCTATTTACGTTTCGATGNGTNCTTTTTANATCNCTATCNAGAATTTTCAAAAAACTATTAGCATCATCATCAGTNGTCAATATCAAATGTGNGATATTTTTNAATTTTGANGGNTTAAGAGGAANNATATNATCNNTATTTTTTACNAGNGTTATTGATTTATTTGCAATNAACTGNGCAGTATTCTTATTATCTTTTANNCCNANATTNTTCTCGACNGTANTCCAATNATTNNTTTTATNTTTTAAAATACCTAANTCATTTTTCATCATCCATATCTTTTTCACTGAATNATNAATTCTNTTCTCTGATATTCNTCCATTTAANACTGCATTNTAAATAGCTTGTATCGCAAGTCCTACATCTATAGGTAATAANACAATATCAGCNCCNGCCTCTATTGCTTTAACACANGCNTCACCNGCTGATGAAGATTTTGTTATTCCTCCCATTTCTAATGCATCCGTAACAATGATATTTTTAAATCCTAATTCATCTTTCAATATATCTGAGGAAATTATTTGTGAATGAGATGCTGGTAGCCCAGATGGATCTAAGCCTGGCATTGCAATATGCCCTACCATAATCATGCCTACATTAGATTCTATAGCTTTTTTGAATGGATATAATTCCATTTTATCAAATTCTTCCTTACTGCCTAAAATAGTTGGCAAGGATGTATGGCTATCTGTAGAAGTATTACCATGCCCTGGATAATGCTTTGCACATGCAATTGCACCACCATCCTGAACACCTTTTATGAAAGAGGCTCCAAACTTGGATACTAATTCAGGACTATCACTATATGATCTGAAATTTATAATAGGATTATCTGGATTATTATTTATATCCATAACTGGAGCAAAAACAACATGGATACCCATCGCTAGTGCTTCTTGGGCTGTTATTTGTCCTTGTTTATAGGCTAAGGTCGTATCTCCAGTTGCAGCTATTGCCATATTTGAAGGAAAAAGAGTTCCTCCATTCATCATTTGACCTAGTCCCCTTTCTAAGTCNGAAGCTACAAGCAAAGGGGTATTTGCCCAAGATTGAAAATCTTTTATATTGTAATAAGTTCCATGGATATTACCAGAAAAAGAAATTACTCCGCCGATTTCATCTTCAGAAATCCATTTCTTTAAATTTCTTTTATAGTAATTTTCTGAGTTATAAAACTTTCCATTTACTCTAACCATTATTAGTTGAGCTATTTTTTTCTTTAAGTCCAACTGTTTCCAACCATCTTTATTTAATTTATTTATAACATTATGAGAAAAAGGGTTTTTAATTATATTGAAAGATGAAGTTGAGCCAAATATATTAAATGAAAATAAATATAGAAGTAATATATATGTATATTTTTTCACAATTGTTGGGCACCATTTTCAATTAAATCGTTAATAGTTACTTTCATCCCTAGCATTTTTGCTGATAATAGACCTGGATAGTATGCGCTAGATATATTCGGGAAAAGCCACTTTATACTACTAAAATCAAAAATCAATGCATCTGAAAGTGATTTTCTAAAAAATTCATTATTCATTATACTACCATTTGCTATTAAAATAAGTTCATCATTTATATATGATATCTGATCACAAAGAAAAATAATCATATCTGCAATATGTTGACTTGATTGTTGAATGATAGATATTGCTATCTCGTTACCATTTTCACCAAGTTCTAAAATTCCACTTGATAGTGACGCTATTTTTCTATATCTGTCATTTGATTGCATAACTTGATCAATTCCTAAATTAAGCTCCTTAGTATTAAAAGAATTAAGAGTCATATTCAACAAATCATCAAATTCAGACTCATTATGTTCTTCATTTTTATTAAATGATAACTTAATTAAGAGTTCTTTACCCATCCAGAAACCACTACCAGGGTCAATATCTAAACCAGCACCTCCAACTTTTTCTATTTTATCATCAATACTTCTACCTAAGCAAATAGCACCAGTACCGACACTAACTAAAATGGCGCTATTATCTGAACAATTCATTTCAAATATCGGATTTACATCTGTTGTAAGATGAGTTCTATTGGAAATCTTACATTCTTCCAATCTTTTAAATAANAACTCTCTAGCTGATTCATCTGAAATTCCAGCGACACCTATGCTAAAATGATTAATATCATCATAAGATAAACTCGCCTTATTTAAAGTTTCTGATAAGACTTTTATTATCTGTTTTGTACNATTTTCACGATCAATTGCAATATTAGCTCCTTCATTGATTTTATCTGAGAAAATAGTATTACCTAGTTCATCAAAAATTACAATACGTATATTTGATGCCCCAGAATCTATACTAAGAATTTTTTTAATATTATTACTCAAGGCTACTTCCTTAAAACTTTATAGCTAATAACTAAATTAATTACAAAAAGAATAGCTGATAATACTAATACAATAATTGAAGGATATATAACTGATGAATTAATCATAATAATATTTTGCATATTAATTATCGTTTGATATAATGGAGAATANGATAAAAACAAGGGTGCTTGATTCAATGGCAAAAATAAACCAGAACTAAAAAGGAAGAATATAATTAAAATAGAATTAACCAAGGTTTGAACTAATTTTCTATCCACTATTAAATGGATAAAAATAGCCAAATTTGAAACGAAAATGATAATTGGAAGTCCATATATCATTATTAGAATCTTATCTAAGAAAAATAGATTACTGCTATTTAAAGCTTGTGTTATAACAATTGAAAATAAAAATTGAACAAGCCCTATTGTACCTGCCCATATGACAATTGCCCCTAAATGCTGTGAGTTCGTTTGAGGAGCGGCAAGCATCAGATTAGAAAAACTAGTTTTATTTTTATACTTCAACATCAAGTTTGATGATAACAAATATGCTAGAATCGAAGAGGAGTANACAGCATTTCCTATAGATGACCAATTTACATAGTTGATAACATCAATTGATATTTGACTTGACAATGGTATAGATATAAAAAGATAAATAGCCATTGGAAGAAGCATCCATATGCAGATAAATGGAATTAAGTTATACTTTAATACATATAGCTCTCGCCTTAATAATGCTTTCATTACTCTAATCCATTTTCAACTAAACCTAAATATAAATCAAGGAGTCTACAGAAATTAATATCAATGTTTTCAATTTCTAAATCTATTACATGCTTTAGAACTTTAAAAAAATCATTCTTTGAATTGGAATAAAACTCAATTGAATTTCCATTAATAGTTGGTTTTAAAACTGTTGGCATATCATTAAATATTGATAGAATTTGTTCATCTACACTATGTTTAAATCTTATTTCGAATTTATTTAATCCTTTGGTTGCATTTACTAGCGTACCAAGTGAACCATCCATCTTAATATCCCCTTGATGAATTATTGAAATTCTATCTGCATATTTTTCTGCTTCACTAAAATCCTGTGTAGTAAAAAGTATTGTTTTATCATTACCTATTCTATCTATAATATTCCATAGTTTAATCTTATGTTGTGGATCCATACCGCTGGTTGGTTCATCAAGTAATAAAATTTTAGGGTCGTGTAGCAATGCTCTACAAAATTGGATACTTCTAAGTATTCCTAGAGAAAGATTAGATGATTTTTCAAAAAGGAATTTCTTGAAATCAAAAATTTCAGAAAAATTCTGAATCCTTAATTTCGCTTTATTTTCTGATACATTAAATAACTGAGAATAGATAAGTAAGTTTTCATATATTGAGATTTCATCATCTAAATCAATGTATTGGGGCATGTATCCAGTCATCATTCTGGTTTCATCGCTTCGGGTACTAATATCTTTTCCATGAATATATGCAGTTCCAGCATCCTTTTCAATAATACCTACTAATATCTTAAGAATACTTGATTTACCTGAACCATTTTGACCTATAATCACATGATTTGAATTATTTTCAACACCAATAGATAAATCAGCTAAGACAACTTCCTTATCAATTTTTTTGGCTATTGATTTTAATGTGATTGAAGCTTCCAACAATCATTCCTTTTTTTAGTGAGCATCATACCAACTGGGTCCAAAATTATATTCTACTTTAAGAGGAATAGATAATTTCATGGCATTTTCCATTTCAAACTTAACTAATTTTGAAAAATTTTCTATTTCATTTTTAGGTACTTCAAAAATCAATTCATCATGAATTTGAAGAATCATTTTTGCATTATAATCTTCTGAAATAATTTTATTTTGGATATTAATCATGGCAAGCTTAATTAATTCTGCAGCAGTACCTTGTATAGGCATATTTATTAGTGCACGCTCCTCTGCCTTTTGAACATTCATATTTGAACTAGCCAATGATTGAGAATATTTTTTTCTACCATTAATTGTACTAACATAGCCTTTTATATGNGCCTCTTCTATTGTTTTAGTAATGTATTCTTGTATACCTGGATATGTTTTAAAGTATGTTTCAATTAATGTTTTTGCTTCTTTCATACCAATACCCAATTCTTTGGACATCCTAAATGGTCCAGCTCCATACATTATTCCAAAATTAACAACTTTTGCTGATCTTCTTTGTTCACTTGTGACGTCATTTTCATCTACAGAATAAACTAAAGCAGCTGTTCTTGTATGAATATCTAAATCTTCGTTAAAAGCCCTAACTAACTCTGGTTCATTTGAAAAGTGTGCCATAATTCTCAGCTCTATTTGAGAATAATCAGCAGATAAAATAACTGAATTAGAACTTTGAGCTCTAATAGCTTTTCTAATTTTCTTACCTAATTCTGTTCGAATTGGTATATTCTGGAAATTAGGCTTAGTACTGGACAGCCTTCCTGTTGATGCGATTGTCTGATTAAATGATGAATGTACACGTCCTGTTCTTTTATTAATATGATTTGGTAGTGCATTAATGTATGTTGAACTAAGTTTTGAAAGATGTCTATATTTTAAAATTAATTCAGGTAAAGGGTGATGCTGNGTCAAGGATTCTAATACTTCAATAGAAGTGCTTCGTTTTTTAATTTGTTTTAATTCCAATTTATCAAATAATACTTCTGCAAGTTGTTTAGGAGAGTTTAGATTGAACTCNCCATCTGATATAGAAAATATTTGTTCTTTTAATATCGAAATCATACTATCAATTTCAATTGATAATTCAGATAATATTTTTCTATCTACAAATACACCTGTATTCTCCATTTCAACAAGGACTGGAATCAATGGTAGCTCAATTTCATAATAGGGTTTACTAAGGTTATTTTTTTCAATTAAGGGCATTGTTTTATTTGAAATTTGTAATGCTATATCAGCATCCTCTGCAGCATAAAACAATATCTTATCTAAAGGTACATCTGCCATAGAAATTTGATCTTTTCCTGANCCTATTAATTCTTCTATAGATTGCATTTCATAACCTAAATATTCNAGTGAAAGATTATCTAACTTATAAGANTTCTTATCTGGATGAAGGANATGTTCAGCAATCATNCTNTCATAACTAATNCCNCTAAGNNAAATTCCATGTCTTTTTAAAATNAAACTGTCATATTTTATATTTTGGCCACANATTTTATTATTATCACTTTCNAGAATTTTNTTAATNGAATTTAAGACATAGACTAGATTTAATTCATANTTAGANATACTATCTTTCTCNGGGAAAATAATTGGNATATAGTANCCACTATTATTTTTATATGAAANTGAAAAACCTACTATATCTGCCTCAATAGGNTCTAANTCTGAAGTNTCNATATCAAAAGAAAATAAGCTTTGTTCTTCAAGCTTTTGTATTAAAATATCAAGTTTTTTCTTTGTATCAACAAGTTCATATTCTTTTTTAAAATTATTATTAATCTTTTCAGGAGTTTTATTATTTGACAATTTATCTAACTGTGAAGACAAGCTATGAATTTCAAGTTTATTAAAATATTCGTACAAAAATTCCTTATTCATATCAACTTTTTTAAGTTTACTTATTTCAACATCTACATCAACGTTATTATCAATAGTAACCAAATTAATAGCAAGATTTAAATTATCTGATCCAGCGACAAGGCCTTCTTTTACTCTCTTATTTTTTATATTGTCAATATTCTTTATAATTTCATCAATACTTCCATACTCAGATAAAAGTTTTGAAGCTGTCTTTTTACCTATTCCATCCACTCCAGGGATATTATCTGATGAATCTCCCAGGAGAGCTAAAAACTCAATCATTTTATTTGGCTTAACACCCCATTTGTCAAATACGTCAGATTCGCTATATATTTTAGTTGGACTAAATCTGCTGGCTGGAGTATAAAGCTTAACCTTTTCTGATACAAGTTGCATAAGATCTTTATCTCCAGATACTAGGTATGTTGTTAAACCTTTAGCGCTTGCTAATCTTCCCAATGTACCCATAATATCATCAGCCTCAAAACCTGGCTTTTTAATAACTGGAATATTCATACTATCAAGCATTTCATCAATTAAGGATAACTGACTAACTAGCTCATCAGGCATCGCTTCCCTGTTTGCCTTATAATCAGTATACATCTGATGCCTAAATGTAGGCTCTTTACAATCCATTGCAATTGCCAAGTAATCTGGGTTCTCGTCTTTAATTAACTTAAAAATAGAATTTGCGAAACCATAAATTGCAGATGTATGCTGCCCATTTTTAGTTGTAAGGGGATTTTTAATCATAGCAAAATGAGCTCGATAAATTAGTGCCATTCCATCAACGATAAAAAATTTTAATTCTTTATTCACTAAGACCCCTTATATCTATTTACAATTGGGTATCTACGACCAATTCCAAAGGCTTTGTTTGATATTTTTATTCCTGGAGGTGCCTGTCTTCTTTTATATTCTGAAAGATAAATTTTATTTAAAACATCATCAATAATTTGTTCGTTATAGCCAATATCTATCAATTTTTGCTTTCCCATATTATCATTAATAATTAGATCAACCAAAGGGGCTATAATTTCATAATCAAAAGGATCATATTGATTTTCTCTCAATTCAGCTGATGGCGCTTTATCAATTGAATTCTGAGGAATTATAGTTTTGCCTTCTGATGAATTAATCCATTTAGCAAGATTATATACTTCAATTTTATTTAAATCACTAATTACACCCAATGCTCCACACATATCTCCATACATTGTACAATATCCTAAAGCCAATTCTGTTTTATTTCCTGTATTTAAAACCAGGCCATTAATTTTATTTGCAATAGACATCAGAATATTACCACGAATTCGAGCTTGCAAATTCTCTTCGGCTAGTCCAAATTGAGTATCTTTAAAAAAAACATCCATATGATTTAAGAATTCATTGAATATATTATTGATAGAAATTGTTTCAAAATTAATCCCAAGATTGCCAGCTAATAAACGAGCATCATCTTTACTATGCGCAGATGAAAATTGGGATGGCATTGAAATACCATGAACATTTTCTGGTCCAATTGCCTCTGAAACTAAAGTAGCTGTTAAAGCAGAGTCAATTCCACCACTAAGACCTATGACAGCTTTTTGAAAATTGGTTTTACTAAAATAATCTCTAACTCCAGTTCTTAATGCTTTAAATATTTCCTCTGAAACGTTACTTGAAACTTGAAAATCTTCATTATTAGTTGCTTGATTAAAGTTAAAATCAAGAATTTCTTGTTTAAACATTTTCGCTAACAATTTATTTTTTCCATTTGCATTAATTATAAAAGACCTCCCATCAAATACCAATTCATCTTGAGCCCCTACCATATTACAGTATATAAAGTAATACTTTAAGTGTTTAGCTTTATCTGAACATAATTTAAGTCGCTTATCTATTACATGCTTTCTGTATGGAGATGCAGAAATATTAATCATCATTTCAGCGCCCTTTCGAATCAATTCATCTGAAACACTCAGATCATAATTTTGATCCCAAAGATCTTCGCATATTTGAACGCCAATTTTTATAACTTTTCCATCTAAGCTAATTTCATAAGGCTCAATTGTGTTTGACGATTTAAAATATCTTTTTTCATCAAATACGTCATAAGTTGGAAGTAATACCTTATCATGATATCCTAATATTTTTTGATTATTAATAATTACTGCAGAATTATACAGACTCTTTTCATAGTATCTTGGTAAACCTATAATTGCAACTTTTTTTTGGACATTGCTTTTTAAAGATTTAATAGCATCTTGAGCTTGATTTATAAATTTAGAATC
>PCDA01000019.1 GCA_002591605.1 Fidelibacterota bacterium | reverse complement strand
AAATATTATTTATTTGATCTTATTGATGTTCTCAATTAGTTGGGGACAAGATTGTAATGAAAATATGTATTGGTCTGATTGTGGTACCCCTTATGAGTGTTTACCAACTTGTTCTAACCCTTATTATGAACCAGATACTTGTATTGAAATTTGTGAAATTGGATGTTTTTGTAATTCTGGTTATGTTTTTGATGATGAGTCGTATANTTTGTGTGTTCCCATAGAAAATTGTANAGAAACATCCCTNTGTAACGAAGAAACAGAAGTTGAGTTATGGGGTGAGTGTTATAATATTGANGANACATATTATTTAGATTTATCATTTTATGGTCTTAATGGTCAGATACCTTCAGANATAGGTGAATTAACTAATTTACAAGAATTAGTTTTATTTGAGAATAATTTGACAGGTGAAATTCCATCTGAGATAGGTAATTTAGTAAATCTATATCGATTGGAGTTAGATCATAATCAACTTACAGGACAAATTCCTCCAGAGATTGGAAACTTAATTAATTTAATCCATCTAGAATTAGATCACAATCAACTTACAGGACAGATTCCATCAGAGATTGGGAATTTGATAAATTTAAATCATTTAGGTCTATATGTGAATCAATTGTCGGGACAGATTCCATTGGAAATTGGGAATCTCACAAATTTAAATTCATTAATTTTGTTAGATAATCAGTTAACAGGACAGATTCCATCAGAGATTGGAAATCTTGTTAATTTAGAATATTTATATTTAGGGTTTAATTACTTTAATGGAAGCATCCCATCAGAAATTAGTAATTTATCGAATTTGAGAGAGTTAATTCTAATTTCTAATAATTTTTCAGGAGAAATCCTTCCTTATTTAACTGAAATGGAAAGTTTGATTTTTCTTGTATTGGGTGGAAATAATTTTTCAGGACAAGTCCCTGAAGAAATAGAAAATTTAATGAATTTAGAAGAATTTAATCTTTGGGGAAATAACTTTTCAGGACAGATCCCAAATGAAATTGGTAATCTTGTGAGTTTACAAAGAATGTGGATAGATGGAAATAACTTTTCAGGACAAATTCCAGAGAGTTTAAGTGATTTAGAAAACATATATACTATAAATATAAGTAATAATCAGTTTTCTGGTTTAATTCCTGATAGTATATGTGATTTAGGGTTAGACTGGTCACAATGGGATAATGAAGTAACTAATAGTTTACAAAATAATAATTTTTGTCCACCTTATCCAGATTGTTTGTCTGAAGAAGAAATTGGATATCAAGATACTTCAGAATGTATAGAGTGTTCAGATATAACTGGTGATATAAATAATGACAATAATATTGATATTCTTGATATTATTTCTACTGTCAACTGTGTCCTCATTCAAAATTGTGACTCTTGTTCAGATATGAATAGTGATGAGGTCATCAATATTCAAGATATTATAGTCTTGATTAATTTTGTGTTAGATAGTTAACCCTTCATCCTAAACCAATGAAAAATCTATTTAAAATATTAATTCCAATTCTATTATTATCTATTACTTTATCAAATGATTTAGATTTAGGTCTTGGTTTTAAGTACAATGGTAACGATAATCTCTTTCTTTCCTTCATTGGACAAATTGATAATTATAAATCAGATAATTTTTATCAAAGTTATAAAGTTGATTTTTTTAAAAAGGTTGTTATTTGTTGGGGTGAATGTAGTAATACAAAATTTAATTTAGGTTTGAGTGCTTCTTATGGTAAATACCATAAAGATGAATCCTCTCATTTGTCCTATGGTCTTGGTATGGGTATTGATTATTTCCAGGATCAAAATAAATTAGGTTTTTATTTCCCAGTTGAAAGTGAATTTACAATTGTAGTTAAGGACAATATAGGTTTATCATTTGGAGGTATGGTTTATCCATTTTTTAATCAACCAAATTATAATGGTCTTTTCGATCAAAAGGGTAATAATGGTGGAGTTTCTGGACTGGGATTTGGTTTAAATTTAAAAATAGTAGATTTTGAAAATAATTAAAAAATTAGGACTTTTAAAATGAGCTTTATAAAAAGTACTTTAAGTAAAGATGAAAAAATTGAGTTGATTATATCATACCATTGGTGGATATGGTTTTTCCCAATTGTATCATTATTTTTTATTTTAGCATCATCAGGAATAAGTATTCTATTAACAATTTATTTATCTTTAAGAATAATCTATACAGAGCAAGGCATTACATCTAAAAAAGGTATCAAGAAAGTTGGAATAATTTCAAGAAATACTGAAGAATTACTATTGTCAAAGGTTGAGACTGTAGAAATTAAGCAAGGAGTACTTGGACGAATTTTGGGTTTTGGTACGGTTCAATTAACAGGAACCGGCACCAGCTTCGTATTGTTTGATTTAATCTCTAATCCCATAGAGGTAAAAAAGCAAATTGAAAAGCTTATAGAAAATTAAATTCTAGTGTAAGCTTTTAAAAATTTATTTTTCTATATTGCAAGTATCTACACCAAAAAGTCTATAAGTGAAGCAAGTGCCTACCAGTGCATTAAAAAGTAAAATTGCACCAAAGATAAATAGTATTATTGAATGTGTTGATGAGCCAAGTATATAAGTAGTAGGTAGTAATAATAAAGATATAATAAATCTTAGAACCCTCTCAGATTTGTTTTGATTAGTTTTTAATAGTTGCATTTTAATTCCTTTGAAATTATTTGATATATTACTTACTAAATGAAATCCTAAACAATGTTAAAATGGTTATTCTTATCAGACCAAATTAATTCATATATTATCAATTATGAATTATTTGAAAACTAAATGGACATCTGTAAAAAAAATAAATGGTTGGAGACATTATGAAGTTAGGAACGTCCACAAAAAAAATAAGAAACTTGAGCTTTTTTCAGTTTGCGATAGAAATAATTCTATAATGGTAGACTTAAATGAGATAAAAGATAAAACTAAATGGATTCCTGGCTGGAGAGAAATAGTTTAACCCTTTTTTATTCTGATTATATTAAAACTATGTATCATTACAAAATTAAAAATTTAGATCAATTTAGAGGAGTTGAGCTGATTTGTAGTTCTGTAGAAAAAAAACATGACTTAGTTGATCAGACTCAATTTATATTTAAAGAAAACTTTACAAAAAGTCATCTAGCAATTCCAATCCAACGCCATACAGATAATGTAGAATGGGTAGATAAGCCGGGGATATATGAAAATGTTGATGGCCTAGTATCAAACTTGAAAAATAAAATTCACTTATCTATTTCTGTAGCTGATTGTGTGCCTGTATGTTTATTTGATTCCAAAACTAAAAATTTTGCTTTAGTCCATTCTGGATGGAGAGGAACTTATAAAAAAATTACTAATAAAGCAGTTTTATTAATGATAGAAAATGGAAGTATACCAAAAGATATCTTGGTATATTGTGGCGTATCGATTTCTAAGAAAAACTATGAAGTTGGTAGAGATGTTGCAGACCTATTTTCAAAAAGCAATTTATCAAATTTTGGTAAAAAGTTTCTTTTAGATATTAAATCACAGATTAGAGATGATTTGATGGAGATAGAGTTGCTAGAAAAAAATATTTCTATTGATAAGGATTGCACATATAGTAATACAGCTCTACCTAGTTATAGAAGAGATGGAGATCAAGCAGGCAGAATGACTTTTTTTATGGGAAAAAATGATTGAAGAAATAAAAATAATTTTATTAGCAATAATTCAGGGAATAACAGAGTTCCTTCCTATAAGTAGCTCAGGGCATATTGTGCTTTTTGAAAGTTTGTTTGGAACTATGGATAGCGATATCACTATTGAAGTTATTCTTCACTTTGGAACGTTAGTATCAATACTATATTTTTTTAGGGCTGATATTTGGATTTTGTTAAAAGGGCTTATATTAAAACAAAAAGATAAGACTCAATATTTTATTCAGGTTTGTTTGGCTACAATCCCTGCAGTTGTGTTTGTATTATTAATGCAAATCATTGACTTTAAAATAGAATCATTATTTAATATGAATACTCTTATTTATACCTATTTCTTTAATACAATTATTCTTCTTGCTATAAGAAATTATAAAAATGGCCAAAAAATAATAACATATAAACTTGCAATATTCATGGGATTATCTCAGGTTTTTGCGCTTCTTCCTGGGATTTCACGAGCTGGAATAACCATCTGTTGTGCATTGCTATTAGGTTATGATCAGAAAACAGCTGCTAAGTTTTCATTTTTTATGGCAATTCCCGCAATGCTTGGTGCATTGGTATTTAAAACTGATGATATATTATATCATTCTTCATTTGACTTACATCTATTAGTCCTAGGATTTATCTTTTCACTTATTACTGGGCTGCTTGTATTAAAATTATTATTTAAAATCTTAGAGGGTAGGAGATTATGGATGTTTGCAATTTATTCCTTTGTGATCTGGGTTTCTGTGATATCGCTGGTATATAATGGCTAAAAATCTTTTAACTCCAGGACAAGCTTTGAAAAGAGTTCTTGCGAAAGAAATTGCACCAATTCATGCATTTTTTGGAGAAGATTATTTTTTTCAAGATTTAATTTTAGATGGAATATCTGATATAGTCCTTTCAGAACGTGAAAAGAAAAATACTTTTATTATGGGCGTTGACAATGAGGATGATTTTTTAAATCTATTTAACTCAAACTCTTTATTTTCACAAAAATCAGTTATTGTTGTAAAAAATGCAAAAAAAATTAAGCCCAAGTTTTATGATGAAATAATTAATTACTGCAAGAATCCATCAATGGATAACTATGTAGTATTTATTTTTAATGATCCTTACTCATCAAATAAGTTTATTGACTCAATCTCTAACCTATCAACTTGTGTAGATATGAGAACACCTTTCCCAAATAAGATGAAAGAATGGGTTAGGTACTACTGTAAAAAAAATAATTTTATATTACCTGATAGCACATTGAATGACCTTNTAGATAATTATGGCGAAAATATAAATAATGTCATAAATGAGATTGATAAATTGTATTTACATTCTCTAGGAAAAATAGAAGATGTGAATCTTTCAATTGAATCAAATACTTATAAGAAAGAAAGTCAAGTATGGAAACTAATAGACTCTGTTGGCAAGAAAAATACAGCAGAGTGCATTAATATTTACACACAATTATATAACAATAATACCCCTATGATTAAGATTCTATTAAATCTTTTAGATTTATTTAAAGAATTAATTAATCAAAAACTAAAAATTAAAGAAGGCAAATTTATTAGGAACAAAATCATATTAAGAAATTTAAACATATATGGTAGGAAGTTTTCAGCTGAACATATTTTAAAAGCTGTAACTCTTCTAAGGGACTGTGATTTGATTATAAAATCAACTTCAATTAGTGAAAAATACTTTTTTTANNCTATTCTAGTTGAAATTTGTGAGGTTACTGGTGAGTGAATNTACNGATGAACAGTTNATTTTAAATTTTCANAAAGGTGANATAAAATCTTTTAATGAAATNGTTGAAAGATTTAAAGATAGNNTATTGAATTTTGTTAATGGATATATGAATGATTATGAGGTTTCTGAAAATTTAGTTCAAGATACTTTTGTCAAAGTTTATACTCATGGTAATTCTTATAAGGAAATTTCAAAGTTTTCAACCTGGATATATACTATTGCGGGCAATTTAGCCAAAACTGAATTAAGAAAGCTTAAACGAAGAAAAACATTTTCATTTTCGCAGCTCTCAAATGAAGACAGNGAATTTTCAGTTGATAGACACTCAAGCAGTGATAGTAAAAATGATAATGAAAGAACTTATAAATATCAACAAATNAAAAAAGCTATACCTCAATTGAGTGAAGATTTTAGAAATATAATTATTTTAAGAGATATTCAGGAACTTTCTTATGATGAGATTAGTAACATAACTGGTTTGGCTATTGGCACAGTAAAATCTAGAATAAATAGGGCTAGACTAAAATTAATAGAAATGATTAATGAAAAATAAATTAAGGAGATCCTTTTAAATGGATTTTAAAAAGTTTGAAGAGAGTATTACTGCATATATTGATGGTGAACTCTCTAAAGAAGATAAAATTTTTTTCGAACAAAAATTAGAGTCTGATAAAAAGTGTATGACTAAGTTCAATCAAATGATCGAATTAATTGATGATATAAAGCAAATGCCTCAACTAAATACAAGCAGTCTTTTTTCAAGAAATCTTCAAACGAAAATTAATTCAAACAGCAAATCAAATTACAGGATATCAAAACAGATTAAATCGATATTTTTTGAATCAAAACCAGTATTTAATTTTAGCCTTTCGTTTGCTGCGATTGCAATTTTTACATTTTTGTATCTAAATAATTTAGATGTATTTAGTCCTAATATGAAATCTGTTGAATTTTCCAAAACTGAAGATCAAAATAGTGAATATTTTGAAATTGAGCTTGCAGGTGGAACTGATGAAGAATTTGATGAAGAATTTGAATTTGTTGATTCTAATGAGGATTCTGTACTTGAAAAAAATAATGGTTTAAAATTTAATTTTAAGGGACTTTTTGATAGTGTTGTTAATCAAGTAAATACCAAGAGGTCGTTCAAAGATCAGGAATAATATTTTTTTCATTTAATTTTTATTTTTTATTAAAAATTTGTTAACTTACTTCCCTTAAAAATCTGGAGTAAAAAGAGATGGCAAAAAAGCAAACATTTGGAGATAAGGTAAATAAAGGCTCAGAAGCTGATTCGTATAAACATATAAAAGTTATTCGTACAATTAGGTCTGAAGTTACTAATGCTTTGAATTTCAATGAAGTAATGTTAGCAGTTAGAGGTGATAAAAATCTTGATGCTGCCGTTAAAGAATTTTTAAATAAATAATCCTTCCTTATTAATAATCCATATTTAAGCATCGTTATACCCTTTTTTAATGAAGAGGAATCTTTAATTCCTCTTCATGAAGAGATAAAAAAAAATATCGGAAACATTTCTTATGAAATTATTTTTATCGATGATGGTAGTTCAGATAGTTCAAATCAAAAAATAAAAAATATTATTTCAGAAAATCAGAATATTTGTCTAATTACTTTAAAAAGAAATCAAGGAAAATCTCAAGCGCTTAACAGAGGTTTTAAATATTCAAGAGGTGACGTGGTGGTTACAATGGATGCAGATTTACAAGATGATCCAGCTGAAATAAAAAATCTAATTTCTAAAATAGATGAGGGTTGGGATGTCGTATCGGGTTGGAAGAAAAAAAGAAATGATCCAATAGGAAAGACTCTTCCCTCAAAATTTTTCAATTTTATTGTAAGCTGGTTCTCTGGAATTAAAATTCACGATTTTAATTGCGGATTGAAGGCTTATAATAAAAAAGTTATTAAATCTTTAAATATTTATGGCGGATTACATAGATTTATACCATATTTAGCCTCATCAAATGGATTTAGCGTTACAGAAATACCTGTCAATCATCGTTCTCGAGAATTTGGGGACTCAAAATATGGAGGATCTAGAATGTTTAAAGGTTTTTTTGATTTTTTGAGTGTACTGTTTATTAGCAAATACTCTAAAAGACCACTTCATGTTTTTGGTTTTGTAGGAATACTTTTATTTATATCAGGTTTAATTATTAATATTATTTTGAGTTACGAATGGATATTAAATAGATATTTACTTAATGTTCCATACTCAATAGATAGACCATTATTATTCCTTGGTATATTATTAATTATAATTGGTATACAAATTTTTTCTATTGGATTTATTGCTGAATTAATCGTTAGTTATTTATCTAAAAATGAAGAAGTTGATGAAGATATAATAGGTTCAGAGAATTAAATTGTGAAAATTTCTTTATTAAGTGTTGCGCCTCCATATAGAGGTGGAATTTCTGATCAGACATACCTTTTATATAGTACATTAAAAAAACATCATTCTGTTAATATAATTAATTTTAAGCGCCAATATCCTGAAATGTTATTTCCAGGTAAAAGTCAATATCATGATCCATGCGTTTGGGATGAAAAATATAATCATAGATTATTAGACTCTATCAATCCAATCAGCTGGTTGTCAGTGGTTAAATTTATAAAAAGCTATGCCCCTGATTTAATCATTATAAGATTTTGGAATCCATTTTTTGCAATCAGTTATTCATATATATTAAAAAAGATAAAAAAGCATTTTAAATCAATCAAAGTAATATGCGTTTGTGATAATATAATACCACACGAAAAGCATTTCTTTGATAAACTTCTCATTAACAAAATATTTAAGCAGATTGATGGATTTGTTGTCATGTCAGATCAGGTTAAACAAGAATTATTAGATTTAAGACCTGATGCTAATTACGTTAAAGTTTTTCATCCAATTTTAAATGATATATCAATTAAGGATAAAACAAGGTCAAAGAGTAAACTAGGATTGTCAGGTAAAAAAATAATTTTATTTTTTGGATTGGTTCGAAAATATAAAGGCCTTGAAGTGTTAATAAAATCTAATAAATATTTAGTGAATAAACTTAAAGACTATCAAATTTTGATTTGTGGTGAGTCATATGCAGATACAAAATTTTATAATAAAATGATAAATCATTACTCTATTAGTAATGAAATAAAATGGATTAATGAATTTATTCCTGATGATGAAGTTGCAACTTATTTTTCAGCTTCAGACCTTGTAGTCTTGCCATATCTTAGTGCATCGCAAAGTGGAATAATCCCTTTGGCTTACTCTTATCAAAAACCAGTAGTTGCCTCAGATATTAAAGGAATTAAGGAAATGATATTAGATGGAAAAACTGGTTATCTTTTTGAAAAAAATAATTCAAAAATGCTCTCAGAAAAAATTGAAAAATTTTTTACAATTAAAAGAGATTATTCATTAGATATAGAAAAGTTTAGAGGATACTTTTCATGGGATGAGTTTTCTGCAAAAATTCAACTTTTATATAAAAGCCTGTGATTAATACTACTAAATGTAATATAAAATTTCATGTATGTATACTTAACTGGAATGGTCAAGAAGTCCTTCTTGATTGTGTCCAATCAATTTTGAATAATCAATATGAGCCATTTAAAGTAACTGTAATTGATAATGGTTCAGATGATTTTAAATCAACAGAATTAGATCCAAAAGTAAATATAATTAAACTTAACAATAATTATGGCTTTGCAAAAGGATACAATCTTGGTATAAGTAAGGCAAAAATAGATAATGATGAGTATCTAATCTTACTAAATAATGATACTGTAGTAGATAAAAACTTTTTTATAAATTTGACAGAGTCAATTAAATCTAAAAAAAATGAAAGTATTTATGGACCTAAAATTACATTTGATGATGCTAAGGATTTGATATGGTATGCAGGTGGGAAAGTAAAACTTGATAGAGGGATCATTGAACATGAAGGTATTAGAAAACCATCTAGTGGTTTTAGTATTGAGTCAAATACTGATTATGTTACAGGGTGCTGTATGATTGTCAAAAAAAGTATTTATGATGATTTAGGTGGATTTGATGAAACATTTTTTATGTACAATGAAGATGTAGATTTTTGTTTAAGAGCAAAACTAAATAAAATAAAATGTGTTTACCTACCCTCAGTTATAATTAGTCATAAGGTTTCTAGTTCATTAGGTGGATACTATTCTAGAAAAAAAATATTAATGAAAATCAAATCAGCATTTTTATTATATAAAAAATATTATAGTAAGCCTTGGGCTACAATGCTTTTAGTGAAATACTGTATTAGATCATTAATGAGAATCAAACTATAAAATATATGCAAAAAGATTATAATTTTACTTTTGTAATTGGAGCTCAGAAGGCTGGCACAACTACAATACATGAGCTTTTAAGGACGCATTCTGATATTAGTTTGCCATCTATCAAAGAAACTCATTTTTTCAGTGATGATAAAGTTTATCGTAAAGGTTTAGATTGGTATCTCAAACAATTCGATTCATCTAAAAATATTTTTTGTGAGGTTGATCCATCCTATTTATTTTATAAACAAGCTTCTTATAGAATAAAAAAAAATCTAGATAATTCTAAGTTTATAGTAATTTTTAGAAAACCTTTAGATAGGGCCTTTTCTCACTATTTAATGTCATGCTTTAGAGGTTATGAAAGACTCTCATTCGTTGATTCAATTGAGAAAGAAAATGAAAGATTAGCTAGTGATGTGGATCTATTCTCATTCATTAATCATAGCTATATAAGTAGAGGGGATTATCAGAAACAGTTAAGTTTATACCTAAATGAGTTCAATAAGTCTAATTTTTTATTTATTAATTTTGACAATTTATTTCCATCATATAACAGCAAGATGATAAATTCTATATGTGAATTTATCGGCATTAATAATAATTTCAATTTAGAACAAATACCCAATCACAATAAAAGGCGTATGGTTAAATCAGATTTCATTAGAGATATAATATATAGAGAATCAATTACAAAGAAAATAGCTGGTTCCATTATTCCATCGGATAAGCTTAAGTTGAAAATTAAGAAATTTATAGATAATTTTAACTCTAAAGATTTCGATCCTAATATCTATACATCTGAATATGAAAAAGCTATGAATGAAATTCCTAAGAAATATTTGAAATGGAGTAATGAACAATCAGAGCTATTAGAAAAATCAACAGGTTTAGATTTAAGATCTTGGAGATATGAAGATGTCTAGAGGATTCCAGCCAATTCTATTATCAGGAATGCATCGTTCTGGAACATCGATGGTAACTAAAATTTTAAAAGATTTTAGTTTGGAAATTGGCCATAAACTTGATGAGAATAATGAATCTTTATTTTTTCAGAGAATTAATATCTGGATGATGTCTTTAATGGGTTCTTCATGGGATAATCCTCAGAGTTTTAATAGTATAAATGATAAGATTAAAGATGATATTGTATATCAACTTCAGAAATTAATTGATAGCAGAGCTAACTCATTGTATTTTGGATGGAGTAATGTGATAAAAAATAAATCTTTTAGTGATATTGAAAAACCATGGGGTTGGAAAGATCCAAGAAATGTATTTACTCAAAATATTTGGAGAGAATTATTTCGAGATATTAAAATGGTTCAGATCATAAGACATCCAGTTGATATAGCGGTAAGTTTAATGAAAAGGCAAAAAAAAGAAATTAAATCAGATATATTAAGAAAAAAGAAAAACTCCAACGTTATTAAAGCATTATTATCAATTAGTCATTCAAATTATAATTCAAGCATGATCTTAAATTCATATAATGATTGTTTTAAATTAATAGAAATATATTTTGATGAAATTACTAGAAATCCTTCCTCAAATAGTTTATTAATAAAGTTTGAAGATATTTTATCTAATCCTGAGTTTGAGATAGGATCTTTATTAGACTTTTGTAGTATTCCTTATAATTCAGAGCAGTTAAGCGAAATTATTTCTACCATTGATTCCACCAAACGTTTTTCATATAAAGCCAATCTAGAATATTTAGATTTAGAGAATCATGCTAAAGATTTAATTAATAAAATGGGGTATTAGATTGAATATAAAATCCTATTTATTTGTATTTAGCATATTATTATTTGCCACGAGTATATTGTTTTATGATGTTTTATATTCTGATTCTATTTTCTTGACACAGGATTCTATATCAGCTAAGTCTATAAAGCATGGTATTGAAAAATCTACTGTTGATTTTGGTGAATACCCTAAATGGATGCCGTGGATTTTTGGTGGACTCCCATCTACCCATTCAATGCAAAATATTTCAGAATATTATTATCCACATCATATAATCAAGCTAATAAAAATATTTTCAATACCCTGGTTTTGGAATTTTTTAATACATTTTCTATTTGCTGGTTTTGGTATGTATGTTTTACTTAATCACCTGAAGCTTAATTTCTTTTCTTCACTATTTGGATCTCTTGCCTATACTATAATGCCTTGGATGATTACAATGATAGTCCATGGTCATGGTAGTCAGGTAATGACATCAGCATACATACCTTGGGTAGTTTGGGCCATGTTTAAATTAAAGAATGAGCCTGGATTACGGTATATATCAATTTTAGCCTTTTTGATTGGTTTGCAACTTCAAAGAGCACATGTCCAGATTGCCTACTATACCTGGATTCTTATGGGTATTTATATTATTTATGATTTATATGTTAGTTATTATTCAAAATCAAAATATGATATAAAGTTTATAATAAAATGGGCTTTTGCATCAATCATAGGCTTTTGTATGTCACTTTGGATATATATACCATTACTAAATTATGCTCCATTTTCAAAAAGATCTTCATCTTCAGGAGGGGCATCTTTTGAATATGCAACATCTTGGTCAATGCATCCTTATGAATCTCTCACCATGCTACTTCCTTCATCTTTTGGGTTTGGTGAATTAACCTATTTTGGATTTATGCCAATGACAAATTTTCCTAATTATTCGGGGATAGTAATTGTGCTTATGGCTTTTTTCGCATTTCATAAAACATCTAGACAGCTAAGTTATTTTTTCTTAACTATTTTGATTATTAGTTTACTCATTTCATTTGGGAAGTTTACTTTCATATATGAAATATTATACAACTGGTTACCATATTTNAATAAATTCAGAGTACCTTCAATGATATTAATACTATTTCAATTTTCTATTACAGTATTGGGTGCAGTTGGATTAAATAATATATGTAAAAAAATCATAAAAGATAAAAGAGTACTAAAAAAATCTTTAATGATATTAGGTGCTATTTCAGTCCTTGCAGCCATGAGAATTGTATTTCATGACTTTTCTACTGCTTTAGATAGGCGTGTTACTACAAATAATTTACGTATTGAATTAATGCAAAATGATTTATTATATAGTATTATTTTATTAGTTTCAATTTCTATTCTGATTTATTTATTTACACAATCAAAAATTAAATCAAGATTGTTCCTTATATCAATTATCTCATTATCATATCTTGATTTTTACAGAGTAAATTCAAGAATAATTCATCCAGANTTAAAGACAACTTACAGTCAAGACTTACCTATGAAAAATAAAGATTTCCTAGATAAGCATCTAGATGAAAAGTATGATGATATTATAAGTTATCTCAAAGAAGATGATTCTTATTTTAGAGTATTTGAGGCTTCTTTTGATAGAGAAGGAAGATTACGGCCAGAGCATAATAATAATCGTTTAGCTGCCTTTAATATTGAATCAATAAATGGATATCATCCAGCCAAGCTCTCAATTTATGAATCCTTTAATTCAGTCCCATTATTAAATAGATTAAAAATGTTTAATGTCAAATATTTGATTTTATCAAATGAAGTTAATCTACCTATGCTCAAATTAGTTAAAACAGGAAGTTATTTTTCAAATTTAGCATATAGAAAAGTTTTTTTATATGAATACTTAGATTTTCATCCTAGAGTACAATTTCTAGAGAAAATAAATAAAGTTGATTCTCGACTTGAAGGATATCAAAAATTAAACTCTGAACTTTTTGATCTTAAAAAAGATTCCTTTATTTCTAATAATGATTTTAATAAAGATTTAGAAGTTTCTTATAATTCTAAATCGGAAATTTTAATTAAAGAGCATATGCCGAATAAGATAGTACTTTCTATTGATGCTAAAGGTGAGTCATTTAATAGGCACTTTGTATTATTAAGTGAAATCTATTTCCCTTACGGGTGGGAAATCTCAGGTGACTCAGATTTAGAAATTATTGAGGTCAATAACCTCTTTAGGGGATTTTTTGTTCCTAATGGNTNTACAGAAATAACACTGGAATTTAATCCATCTGATTTAAGATACAGTGCTTTGGCTAGTCACTTTTCATTAATTCTAATTTTGATATTTTACTTAGTTTCNTTATTCTATCGTAAAAATGAAAAATTTTAAGCTTCAGACAAGTATTAAATTTGTTCTATTTTCATTTGCAATAATNATGGCAATAGCTGTGCTATGGATTAATAGTACTGTAATATCAAATCTTAGGGAAGGAAATCGAAAACAGATTGAAAAAATAGCTGAGTATTACAGTAAAGAACTTAGTGATAGTGAAAAACTAGATTACACATATTTTGCAGATGTTATTCTTCCAGTATTACATAATTTTGAATTTCCAATTATTATTACAAATGAAATTAATGATAAACCAAATTTTGATTTTTTACCTCCAATTAACATAGATATAAAAGAAAAGATTGATTCTCAAGAGTATAGAGATGAAGTTTATAGATTAATTAAGCAGATGGATGAAAATTTTATTCCATATGAAATAACAGGAGATGATGGATCGGGTGAAGGGAATCAAGTAGTATATCATAAAATTCACTATGGTGATCAAGACATTATAAGAACCATTGCATTGCTTCCGTATTTAAATTTTGGTTTTGCAATATTGTTTATAACAATCGCTGCATTTGGAGTCCAATTAATTCGAATTAATGAAAGAAACTCAATCTATGCAGGCATGGCCAAGGAAACCGCACACCAATTAGGGACCCCCATATCTTCTCTTATGGGTTGGGTTGAGCTTTTAAAAGATAGAATGTTAGTTAAAAAAAGGAATAAGATTTTATCTTCCATGAAAAATGACCTTGCTAGACTTTCTGAAATTAGTGATCGTTTTTCAAAAATAGGTTCNCANGTAAATTTAAAAAAAGTGAANCTTAAATCATTGCTAGAAAAAGTAACTATGTACATGTCAGAGAGACTCCCAAGGAGTTCTAAAACAAAAATAGTATTACTTTTAAAAAACAATACAAGTTTAATGGGTGATNCAGTTCTNTTGAGTTGGGCNTTTGAGAATCTAATAAAAAATTCNATTGATGCTACTAATCCAGAAACTGGAAGNATNGAGTTGAGACTTGTAAATACAAATAGCGCAATATCAATATTTTTTAAAGATAATGGAANAGGAATTAAACGAAAAAATTGGAATGATATATTTAGGCCTGGATTTAGTACTAAAAAAAGAGGGTGGGGGCTAGGGCTGAGCTTAACCCAAAGAATTATTGAGGACATTCATAAAGGAACAATCATTGTAACTGATTCATCAAAAGATGGTACCACAATTAAAATTACTTTTAATAAATGATAAAATTCATCTTTGCATCAAATAGTCCTCGAAGAAAAGAAATTTTATCAAAATTTAATATAGATATTAAATTTGTTTCTCATCGATTTAATGAAAGTATAATTGATAAAAATATTGAACCGCATTCTTATTGCAAAATTATTTCAAATGAAAAAGCAAACAGTATAGTAGATATATATCCAAATCAATCAATACTTTCAGCTGATACAATTGTTTTATCACCTAATAAGAGGATTTTTGAAAAGCCAAAGAGTAAAGAGGATGCATATAGAATGCTTAGGGCTTTAAGCGGTAAAAAGCATGAAGTGATAACTGGGGTTTCAATAATACACAAACAGGCTAAAATTAATTTTAGTTTTACAGAAACTACCTTAGTTGAGTTTAATGATTTAAGAGATGAAGAAATTTATTATTATATAAAACATTNTGANCCNTNTGATAAATCAGGAAGCTATGGTATTCAGGGTTTTAGTTCAATTTTTGTAAAATCAATAAATGGATGCTATTTTAATGTAGTTGGTCTTCCTGTTTCTAGGTTATTCTACTTTTTGAAGAAATTTAATTTGGTCCAATTTTCTTGAATTGTTCCAATAATAATAATAAGTTATGTATACAATGAGTGATCAAAAACTATTTTTCAATGACTTAAAAGCNAAAAGAGAGAGCCAAAATCTTTCNCTNGAAGAAATTTCAGATTTTACCAAGATAGATATTAAGTTTCTNATTGCAATAGAAGAGGGNNACTTTGGATGTCTTCCGACNGTATATATGAGATTATTTCTTAGATCATATTGTAAATATATTTCCGCAGATGTTGAAGAGGCCCTCAATGATTACGAATTTTATACTATAGGCTCAAAAACAGAATCAAAAACTTTTTCTATACCAGCAGAGTCAGATAATATTGATAACAATATTAATCAAAAAGAATTAAACTTGCCTCAGGTTCCAACAGCTAAAATTGTAACAATTGCAATTACTATAATTGCTTTAATTTTGACATTTCTTCTTATAAACAGTATAGATAGTGACTCTAGTCCTAAAATTGACAATTCAAATAATTTAAATACTAAAGAATTTTCCGGTAAACCGAAAACGGTTCAATATAGTACCTTACCTGACGATAGTCCTCTTACAAATCTTGATTTTGATGCAGATAATTTGATTGCTGGAAATAAAAAAAAAATATTTGTATCTGAGCCGTTTACATTTAGAGTAGAAGCTTTAGCTAAGACAAAAATCAATGTAAATAGTGGACCAATAATTGAAAATAAAATTATGGAGTCGGGCCAGGTAGAGATTTTCTCAATTGAGGATAAAATATCATATGATTTCTGGAGTGCGCAGCATATTAAATGTTCATTGAATGATATAGATTTGACTCAGTTTTTTGGCAGTGAAGATAATTCGATTCGTGGCTGGTTTACTGTAAAAGATTTATCTCTCAACTACAACTTCTACAAACAGTCACTTTAAATTATTAAACGAATATAAACTTTATAACTTTCTAGTTATCCCCCTTTTATAAATTCAAAAAAAGTATTTAGCAGTTCTTGATTATTAATTATCAAGACTCGCTTCTTTAAACGTTAAAAATTAGCTATGATTTTTCAAAAAATAATATAAACATAAATAAAATTAATATAGTTCTTGCATATTGGTGGTTAACAGTAATATAATAGTGGGTGAGTGTGGGTAATAAAACCTTTTAAAAAATATTATATAAAATGAATTCGATAAAATTAAGATTTACTGGCGAGTATTCTAATTCTCTTGATTTGAAAAATAGAGTGAATATTCCAGCCAAATTCAGAAAAGCATTGGACCCTATTAATGATAGAACTTTTG
>PCDA01000018.1 GCA_002591605.1 Fidelibacterota bacterium | reverse complement strand
GCCTCAGGACGGATAAGACTTCCACCCCAGTTTAGGCCTTTACCTGTTAGAACTCCTGTAAACTCATTTCTAAGACGCTTATATTGACCAAACATAAATCCAATTTCTCTACCGCCTACACCAATATCACCTGCAGGCACATCTGTATTGGCACCAATATGTCTAAATAGTTCGCTCATAAATGATTGACAAAACTTCATCACTTCATTATCAGATTTTCCCTTAGGATCAAAATCAGATCCACCTTTACCGCCACCCATAGGAAGCGTGGTTAGACTATTTTTAAATATTTGTTCAAATCCCAAAAACTTTAAGATACTAAGATTCACAGATGGATGAAATCTAAGGCCACCTTTGTATGGACCAATAGCTGAATTAAACTCAACTCTGTAACCTCTGTTAATCTGGGTATTACCTTTATCATCAACCCAAGGAACTCTAAACATAATTACACGCTCAGGCTCTACAATNCTATCGAAAACAGCTGAATCAAGATAATGAGAATTACGTTCTAGAAATGGCCANAGAGATTCTGCAACTTCTCTTACTGCTTGNTGAAATTCACTTTGGTGTGGATTTTTTTGCTCCACATTATTTAAAAAATCTTCTACGTTTTTATATGCCATTTTAATTGGCCTCCATTTAAAATTTTTAAGNTNNNCGTTGCTATTTGGCAACAATAAATNTAAATCCGNCAAATTTATTACAATCNNATATTAGCAACCNAAAAAAAAATCAAAAAANNCTATACCTTTNTAATTATACTATCTAATTTAAATCGATATGGATACGGCAGTAAATGATAATAAGAATCGATTAGAAGAGTTTATTTCAAACCCTAAACGATCACTTTGGAAACTAGCCCTACCAATGATGTTTGGTATGATGGTCCATTCAATTTACATGCTAACAGATACCTACTTCATTGGTAATCTTGTTGGTAATGATGCCCTATCTGCGCTTGGATATGTATTTCCGTATATGTTTATTATTTTGGGACTAACCTTTGGACTCGGAACTGGGGTGACCGCGATAATCGCACGATTTATCGGTGAACAATCAAAACTAAAAGCAGATATTGCATCTGGACAAACTATTCTTATGGGTATTGTAATATCGATTGGGATTATTNTATTTACATTTTTCTTTAAAGAAGATATTTTCTTAATCCAAAATGCCGACGAGTCTGTTGTGGATCTTGCTTCTGGTTATTTTAATATTTTAAGTAATGGGGCAGTCTTTCTTGTATTTAGTATGTTTATACGAGCAATTTTATCTGGTGAGGGTGATAATCTTTTTCCAATGAAAGTCCTTGGCATTGGAACGGTTCTTAATATTATTTTTGATCCTGTTTTTATCTATTATTTTGAACAAAATGGCAGAGGTATTGAAGGTGCGGCAATTGCAACGGTTCTAAGTCAACTAATCTCATGTCTGATTCTTGTGTACTATCTTGTTTATAAAAAAAGAAGCTATATTGATTTTTCAGTAAGGTATCTGAAATTTAATTATAATATCATTAAAGAAATTCTTGCCGTTGGTGTACCATCATCTCTCTCAATGATTATGATGGCCATGGGGGCATTTATATTTAATATTCTTTTAAACAGCGATAGTGCGGTAGCTGCATTTAATCTTGGCAGTAGAATTGAACACCTGTTTTTCTTACCGATTATATCAATATCAAGCTCCATGGTAACTCTAGTAGGAATGTTTTATGGGGCTAAAAAATTTGATCTTATTCNCTTAACTATTAAATATGGAATAAAGTATAGTTTAGGTTTCTCAATTTCTTGCCTGATATTTTTCTTAGCAGTATCACAATACATTATACCATTTTTTACAGATTCAGCAGAAATCACTCAAATTGCAATCAGTTACTTTAGCGTAGTTTCTTTTTCCTATCCTTTCGTAACAATAGGGATGACAACCGGTAGAATCATGCAAGGTCTAGGTAGAGGAACTCCTCTACTTTTAATTACTTTAATTCGAGTTATTTTAATTAATGCACCTCTTGGCTGGTATTTACGGCAAGTCCTTGAGCTTCCCGTAGAATCTGTTTGGTACTGTATTTTATTCTCATCTGTCATTGCCTCATCTATTAGTATTGTATGGATGATGAGAATTATCAAAGAGCAAGAAAANAAGATNTCTTCCGTTACATAGTATTACATCAATTAGTATAAGTTTTATTTAAATACTATATATATTATGATAGGTAACAATGACACCTCCTCCTAAAAGTGTTATTACCTCCTCCTAAATAAAGAGGCCTTCGTGGCCTCTTTTTANTTATATATCAAATTAAAAATTAGAAATGCGGAAGATGTATTTAATATAATATGAATTGAAAATACAATTAGTTGATACTAAAGTCGTTCTTTATCAATACCTAAGAATTTAGCAAATAATTTATCTAGAAGACGATCAGGTAAAATTCCAGGTAGAATAAAATCAAGCCACTTTCTTCCTGTAATCACATATCTTGTTTTAGGTTTATTTATAGTTATAACTTTTTCCACGAGCTTTCCTACCTTTTCAACGGGCAGCCCCTCAAGTTTACCTTTAGTAACCATTTGACCGTAAAACTTTCTGAGTGATGATTCATAATCGGTACCAAGAAATGGATTATCTTCAACTGATGGAGTTTTATCCCATATTGGGGTCTTGATAGGACCGGGCTCAATAATAACTACTTTTATTCCATAAAGCATCATCTCTCTTCGAAGTGAATCAGAGAACGCTTCAAGAGCGTGCTTACTTGCAGTGTAAGGCGAAACAAATGGATATGATCTTTTCCCACTAACAGATGAAATCATAACTATTTTTCCGCGATGCGATGCCCCCTTATATGCTCCAAGCAGTTCGAGATATGCTCTTGTCACATTTACAACTCCAAATAAATTGACTTCAAATTGATTTCTGTAAACATCGGTTGGTAAAAACTGGATGGGGCCACCCAGGGCTATTCCTGAATTATTAACGATTGAGACCAGTTTGTCTTCAGGCCCAAGTTTTGATTTAACCGTTTCAACTGAATCAAGAATTGCACTCTCATCTCTAACATCAAAGATTAATGGTATGAAGTTGTCACCAAAATCAGATTGTAATCTAGTAGCATCTTCTTGTTTTCTAACACTTCCAAAAACACCATAACCTTTTTTAATAAGATGGGCAACGGAAGAGTATCCAATTCCTGTACTAGCTCCTGTAACTAAAACAAATTTCATATANTATCTTTTTGATTTAAAATTATTTATTGAATAATTTATGCCCTCAATTAAAATTATGGAACTATTAGTATTTATAAACATAATAATTTTATTCAATAAATAAGGGGATAGAATGAGNNTCACAAGATTTATTTTTTCAAGTATACTAGTTTGNGTTTTATTTTCATCAAANCATCAATTNAATANTCCATTTATTGAGGTTTCAAANAAAGCAAACCCNTGNATTGTTTCAATAATTTCNGAAAANGAAGTTGTACAAAANCAATTTAATCCATTTTTTAATGATCCATTTTTTGANGANTTTTTNCCTGANTTTAAAAGAAAAGGNGAGTCNCTTGGATCTGGNGTTATCATTGATAATGAAGGATATATAATTACTAATAATCATGTAATTGAAGGTGCAGATAAAATCAGAGTAATACTATACAACAAAAATGAATATGAGGCTTCTATTATTGGTGTTGATCCACTATCAGATTTAGCAATCATTCAAATAGAAGCAGATGAAGCATTATCAACTGTTAATATGGGAAACTCAGATAAACTAAGTGTTGGAGAATGGGTTATTGCAATTGGCAGTCCGTTTGGACTTCATCTTAATCATACCGTAACCGCTGGAATTGTAAGTGCAACAGGTAGAAGCAGCGTGATGTCAAAACTAACATATGAAGATTTTATTCAACATGATGCGGCGATTAATCCAGGGAACTCTGGTGGGGCACTTTTAAATCTTGATGGTGAGCTTATTGGCATCAATACAGCAATTGCAACCGATGGATACTCACGATCAAATGCTGGGGTAGGCTTTGCTATTCCCATCAATCAGGCAAGAAGAGTTGTTGAAGACTTACTTGAAGACGGGACTGTATCTCGAGGATGGCTTGGAGTTCAGATCCAAAATATTTCAGAAGAAATTTCAAAGGCGCTTGATCTTGATAGCAAGAAAGGTGCGCTAATTGTATCAATTGTTCCTGATAGCCCCGCTGCAGAGTCAGGATTAATGGAAGAAGATGTTATCGTTAAAGTTGATAATAAAGAAATAGAAAATGATAAGGATCTTATTAGAGCAGTTTCCTCAAAACACCCGGAGGACTATACCACTTTTACTGTTATTAGAGGCGATGAAAAACTTAGAATTTCAGTAGTGCTGGGTGAGAGACCTGATGAAAGGAATTTAGCATCTACAAGTAATACCAAAACAAATGCTTTTGACATTATTGGATTAAAGGTTTCGGGTCTTAATGATAGAGATGGGGTTAAAATTATATCTATTGAAAATGGGTCGACAGCACAGCAAAATGGATTAAGAAAAGATGATGTTATAGTGAAAATTGGAAGAATTTCCATTACTACTGTGGAGCAATATAATAAAATTATGGAAGCAAAGNAATCTGGTGATGTTATTATGCTAAAAATTGAAAGAAATGGAAACCAAACTATTTTTGCATTTTCAATTCAATAGGATTAGAAAAACTGAATTAAAAGAAAGCCTGATGTTACAATAAAAGAATATATTGAAATCTGTTTAAGTACATCAATAAAACTTTCATCTCTATCACTAAATTGTATAGCCTGTACATATCTATAATCAATATCAATGAGCATCTTAGATTGACCTCTTCGTCCACCTGTTGAATGTAAATTTTGAGATACTCCAATCTTATCTGACCAGTTTTCTTTTAAAACATTTACTGAGAATGCATTATCATTTGAAGACTCTGTGGAATAAACATTATAAAAATTATCATCATTATAAAATTTGAGATTGTAGCTAATATCATTTTCCATTAGTCCCGAAATAATTGAAATATAATACTCAGATATTAAATCATAATCATCACTAAATTGCATTTTATACTTTAGTTGCTTTATATCTTCTGTCATAAACAATCTAGATAAATAAAGAGAATTATCTTTTTTAGAAAACTTACTTAAATCATACATACATAGTTTGGCTTTTTCTGAATCATTCAAGTATACACCAAGTTCTGATATGAGTTTAAATTCAAGCTGTTTGATCAATACATTAATATTATTTATATAGGTTTGTTCAGTAATAGTTGAAAACAAACTAAAGTCATCGAGATTATATAAGTAAAAATTTACAGTAATCATATCATCATTAATAGTGTATTGAGTATTTACAAATACATCTGTTGAAAAATCTTTATTTGATGCAGCAATCATTGATGTAAATGTACTTTCCAAAACAGACTCATGTGTTATGTTTTGGATGAATTTTTGTAAGTCATCTATAGAAATTTCTCCCCACTGACCTTCGTTCTCAGAATTTGAAAGTAACATTTTTCGAGTAAGATTTTTTGCTGATGACGAAACTAATATGGCAAGAGAATCAGTTAATGCTTCAAGCTGAATATCATTTAGATTATTCGAAGATATTTTTTTAACTATATCAGAAAGTTCACTTTTAGGAATGATATCCATAAGATCACTATTTAATTTATTTTTAACTTCTTTGATTAAAGATTTACGTATNGAAATTAGCTCTTCCTCTAANTCNTNAGTAGGTATAAAATTAANATCTTCAATGAATGACATATCATGTTTCATTAAATCTATGAAGCTACTTGATATTTGTTTTGATAATTTTTGNGCTTCAGCATCATTTTTATCAAAACTAGAATTATTNAAGTTAAACATTGAAATAGTTGANACTGAATAAGCCTCACCGAAAAGTGATGTAAAAAGTAGAAGTTTAAGTATGAAAATTAAATTTTTCATGATACTGAAATTAGCTAATGAAATTATTAATTACCATTTAAAAATTTTGATAAAAATTTATTAAGAATAGAAATATCTTCCATTGAATTATAACATTGAAATGATACTCTTAATAAATTTTGTCCATTCCAAGGAAAAATAGGAACCTCAATATTATTTGTTTTTAAGAATCTATATAAATGATCTGCATCATCAACATTGATTTTTAAACTTGTCATTTGCCCAAGATCTTCGTCTCCGCAAATAGGTTCCGTTGATACTGTTTCGATTAAAATATTTCTAGTTTCAATAATTTTCTCATGGCAATAATCTCTAACTTCTTCCCAGTTATATTGCTCCAAAAAACTTATTGCCTTTGGAACAGTTAGAAAAGTGCTTATATCATTAGTCCCTTGATATTGATGATAATCAAGAAACTGCGAATGAGATGGGGTATCGCTTTCCCAGCCCCAACTAACAACAAGAGGCTCAAGAATATTTTGATATGTTTTAGAAGCATATAAAAAAGCGACACCCTTAGGGCATAACATCCATTTATGGCATGCACCTGTATATATATCTGCACCAAGTGTTTTTAAATTTAAATCAATTTGAGCCGGAGCATGAGCTCCATCAATAATAGTCATGATTCCCAATTCTTTTGCCAGTTTGCAAACTTCANCAATTGGNAAAATTATCGCGGTTGGGCTAGTAATATGACTCAAGAAAATTATTTTAGTNTTACTATTAATATTATCTTTTAATCTATTGAGAAAGTCCTGCCTATTAAATGGCAACGGAATATCAATGGACTTATATGAAAAACCTTTTTTNCTTGCTACAAATTTCCATGTTCGCTCAACTGCTCCATATTCATGATTTGAGCTTAAAACTTCATCACCTGCTTTTAAGTCTAAAGATCGAATTACCATATTCAATGCTGTTGTAGGATTTGNGAAATATACAACATCATCTTTATCGCAGTGAATATATGATGATAGTGCTTTTCGAGATTTTTCCAATGAATCAATAGCATCATCTTGTATGAATGAAACAGGCTGAAATTCTATTTTCTTTTGCCATTTTTCTCTTTCATTAAAAATAGGATATGGGCAAGCACCAAACGAGCCATGGTTTAGGTATGTAAATTTTGGATCTAGCTGAAAATGATTTTTTAATGAACTAATAGAAGAACTCATTCATCTATTGTCTTTTTAATATGAATAGTTCTTTGNGGAAATGGAATNTCNATATTNTNNTCAATAAANCGATTATATATCACNGANTTAACTGAATCTANAACCCTNCCTCNCATCTCAGGTTTTTCAATCCAAAATAAAAGNTGAAAAATTAAAGCTGAATCNCCAAACTCTCTAAATCTNACTCTTGGNAAAGGNTCNCTNCANACTTCATCNTTAGATTGAGCNATNTCCATAAGNACAGANCTNACTTTTTCAATATCACTTCCATATGCAACNCTNACATTTACCCTAACNCTTTCCATTTCTNCNGGGCCACCACTTTCATTNATNATTTTTGAATTTGCAATNACTGAATTTGGNATNGTTATTTCTATATCNTCACGAGTCATAATNCGAGTACTTCTTATNCCTATATTCTTAACATATCCACGTTCNCCTGTATCTANATTNATATANTCACCTTCTTTGTANGGAGAGTCTGCCATAATAAAAATNCCNGCAAANAAGTTTGCNAGNGTATCTTTNGCNGCAAGACCNAGAACAATACCAAGTATACCAGCAGATGCTAACCAGCCCGTAACGTTAATTCCCCAGCTAATAAAAATAAAATAGATAACTGCAATAAAAATAATTATCTTGCCAAGATTATCAAATAACGGCATTAAACGTTTTTGATTTTGTTTTCTTAATCCCGACTTACTTGAATACCAATTAATAATATAAAGGAATGACTTAAAAATAGCAGATCCCCAAATGATTACAATTATAGTTTTGAGGCTGCCATTTATAATAAATTGGATTGAAGATAGTATATCTAAAAGTGATGCAGAAAACCCTAAACCTATAAACAAGATTGAAAGATAAATTGGCCTATGCAAGATATCAATAATATGATCATCAATTGTTGTTTTTGTCTTTCCTGCCATCTTTCTTAGTAATGATTTGAAAATTAAATCAGAAATCTTTGCAACTAAAATTGATAAGAGGATGTAGAAGATTGCCTTATAAAAGGAGTTGGTAAAAATAATATTATATATTTGTTCGTAATTCATTTTTTATACTTAAAAGCCCCTATAATTAATAGAGGCTTTTTAATCTTCTATGAAATTAAATTCAATTTATTTTTTCTTACTAGCTGCTGCTTCAATTTTCTTTTTCGTTGTAAGAAATTCATCGAGATCTGAACCACCAAGTCTTGTATATCCAATAAATACCTCTGGATCGTTATTAGGCTCAGCAGCAACATTGATATCTTTTTCCAAATAGGATTCAAATCCATATGGGTCAGTAACGGTGCAACTAAAAGTATAATCACCTTGAGTTAATTCTAATTTTAAAACTTTATCATTTTTGTAGTGATTAAATAGATCTTGATTTAATGCAGGTCCACTCTGCTGTTCCCATAAATAAGTTAATTCATCTTGAAGAAGGTTTGGTAAGCGACTTGTTACATAATCCCTTCTTCCTTCGTGGTCAAGTTTTTTGTATTCACAGGCATCAACATAGTCAATTATATTCCAAGCCCACTCATCACACATGCAATTCTCTTCTCCTTCACAGCTTTTTAAATATTTTGCACATTCTTGCTCATAAATTATATCACCACAATCATCAGTTGCATATTCTTCACATTCACATTTGTTATCTTCAAATAATCCGTTATTAGCTTTATTGTTTAATCCGGGTGAAGGAACATATACAGTAGTTCTAGAATCTGTACATTCTTTATTCCATTTAATGCAAATTGGCTTATCATCATTGTAAGAAGGAACTTTAACTTTTATAAATTGAGCTGCATTTCCAGCATCGAATGAACTACCCGCATCTAACATTGCGTGTACCCAGTTTGTTTCTAATTTTTGATCATGAGTTACAGTAAATTTTGCTGTATTAGCTTCAAGCGCTGCTAGCCTCTGCTCAAGCTCAATTGTTTCTTTTCTATCTTTAACTTCTTGTTTTTCAGCATCCAATCTTTCTTGATTTGTTAAAGTCATTCCGCCAATAAACAAGACTACAAGTGCAAATGTACCTAATTCAACTAGTTTCATTTGTTTCTCCTCCCTTTAAGCCTTTGTCTGTGAAATCTTTCGAATCTACGAATATCAATAATATAAAGAAATTATTTTTTTGTGCCGCGAGAGGGGCTCGAACCCACACGCCCGAAGGCACTGGTTCCTAAGACCAGCGTGTCTACCAATTCCACCATCGCGGCTAAAAATAAAATTTAACATCAATAACACATCTCGAACAAAACTTTTCTATAAATCAATTTTAGAATTTTTTGACAAAATTGCATTTAACCAGCTAGTACATAAAAATAAATTTATTTTCTATCTAATAATAAAATTCCAGACTGCATTGGTGGCACAACAATACTTGCCATACTTGAATTTTCTAATTCAATTATTCGATCATCAAGTAATGATATCATTTTTTTTGATTCAAATGGTATAGAAAAATTAAGTGTTATGGTTTTATNTCTGAAGATTAAAAAANATAATNGTNTGTTCATTAAAGTANGATTTAAGCCANACNGTATAATCNGGNCCTTCTTTNANNACATAAAAATCNCCNAAAGATAANGATGNATATCTAGTTCTTATATTATTTAGTTTAGAGATTTTNNTTNTATACTTTAACTCNNTAGCATTTAATTTTTTTTGAAATCTAATNTTTCTTTTAGANTCTGAATNNCCTACTCCAATTTCTCCATATTCATCACCATGAAATANNGTAGGNATNCCAGGCATAGANTTATTCATNAAATTAAACATGAANAGTNTATCATAATTNGATTNATTTATAANTNTAGTTGGAAAATCAACNAAAATNTGATGATCGCTCTCATCNANNGNATCAAAATGTCCATCTGCTATAGAAATGAATTTAGGCTCATTATTTAATGTTGTAACTGTTTTCAACAAATTNATAGAACCATTTTCCTTTAAATTTTTCTTTATAGAATTATTTAGTTTTTTAAAATTGGGAGCTAAGCTAGAGAAATGATCTGTCCCTATTTTATATAAATCANAATTAAATTCATTTTGATGAATTATTGATAGTTTGTTTGCAATAACTGTTTCTGNATAAAACAAACCGTTCAGATATTTCCAAAAGTTTTTATCGGGTCTTTTTGAATAGATGTAATGAAAGCCATCAAAATTAAATCTATTAATCCATGAAACTATATCTTTAGAAATTTGCTGAACTACTAATTGATTTGAAAAATCTAGTTCAAATAAAAAACTTTTTCCATCAATATTATTTCCAGAAAACCAATTTTTATATTTACTATAATATTCATGTTCTAGGTGTGTATGATCTACAATGTAGCTTAAATGTATTCCCAATCCATGCTGATGGNAATTTTTTATTAAAAGCTTTAAATCTTTAGATGATCCAAATCTCTGATCAATAGTATTAGGATCAATAGGCCAAGAACCATCAAATCCCATATGTTTCCTATATGGAGGTATTTTACTTCTATAGTATCCTTTAGGGTTAGTGGCTATTGGAGATAAAATAATATTATTAATACCCAATCGATTGAAATATCCATTATTAATTTTTTTAGAAAGCCCTAAGAAATTACCTCCATGGAAGTTAACTTTTTTGTCAATGGATGGATCAATAAAATTACTACTACTATCATTTTTAACNTTAAAAAATCTATCTATTAACACATAATACATGTTTGAAAAATATGGAGATATGGTATTTTGATCTGGTGAAAGTATATTATTATCAAAAAGAATTACATTATTTTGATTCAATAATACTCCAAAATTATCCATTGAAACGATTCTGAGTATTGACTCCTGAAACGACTTGGGTAACATTATTCTTATGCCATCTCCAAAAATATGATAAAATCTTGAGTCTAGAATTTTATTACCTAATAAAATATAGGTTCTATTGTCTTTTAAATTATAATCATAAGATCCACTAGAAAGATATTTATAATTTAACAGAAGATAGTCTTCAATGCTCTCTGCATTATCTTTTAAAATTGCAGCATTCCTATTTTTTTTATATAATGAATCGTCATAATTGCTAGATACAGAAAAAATAATCACATCTAGAATATTATTATTTATTTCAAGTTGGATTGATGAGAGATGATTTTTGTTGACAATTGGAGATAAAAATAAAGTGTTATTAGCTAANTTTGAATGAAAGTTTTCAAGATCTACGATTTCAATATCAATGAAGTTTGAATAAATGTAATCTGATAAATCAAGCTTTAGAGTATCTCCATAAGTAATAGTTTGCACTGGAATGGTATTAAAAATATCTCTAGGAAATATTGGATTATTGAATTGAAAATTGTCTTCCACNANACTGTCTAGGAAAATATTTTTAGTTGAATTAGTTATGGATGAATCTAAAATTTGAACAGATAAGCTATCAATAAAATCTACAATATTTAAATCAGGACCTGCTTCTAGATCGATAGCTATATTTTTCTCTGGGAATAAACTGCAGCTTTGAATCAAAATAGTTGATAATAGTATGTATATATATGTTTTCATTATTTCTTTATAATCAAGCTTTAATCTAATTAGCTCGCCTGTAGTACTACAAATAAAATTTAATAAGCCCCCAATCACGGGGGCTTATTATGGATGTGAAGGGAGAAATAAAGAGGAGGACATATCATTTGGACCCTCAAAGCATCCAATTATTAATTATTGATAATATAATGTTGAAATTTACAATGAATATTATATATTTTATATAGAAATTTTACAATGTAAATTTTACATGAATAAAATAATGTCGAGAAACATACACTTTTTGGGTTCAAAAATAAGAGCTCAAAGAAAATCCTTAAATCTAACGCTTGAAGATTTATCGATTCGTTGCATTCAAATAAATCCAGATATAGCTCCCTCTATATCTTATCTTAGTTTAATTGAAACTGGAAATAGGGTCCCCTCAATGGAACTTTTGAAAATGTTTTCAGATATATTTCAAAAGAAAATTAATTGGTTTCTTGATAACGCAAAAGATATCAAGAAATCTAGACAGGATTCTTTGAAATATTCTTTCGAAGAGATTGAATTTGAACCTAATTTCCTATTNTCAAAAAATCAAATTCGAACTGCTATGCCTACTTTACTTGCGCAGTCAGGCATATCAGGAAGGCAATTTGCGCATATTTTAATACGTGCTTATCAAGAAAAAAATTATAACCAATTTCCAGATATTGAGCGTACAGCAGACGAAATTGGCAATAGAAAGTTTCCTATTAGAGATAATGATATTTTAAAAATAGCAAAGAAAGTTGGTCTTAAAATAAAATGGTTCAATAGAAAATCATTTGCTACAAAAAATGATTATGGGATAAAAATCAATTCAGTCCTTCGATCTTTCTACGTTGAGAATAATACTATATATATAAATAGTTTACTAAAAGACTCCAATAGATTTAAATATGAATTGGCGTTATATATAGGTCATAAAATACTTCATAATGGAGATGGACTAATATCTAGTCATGCATCTGGTGGAGAACTTGGTGGATCTCCAAGTCTAAATGAAAATATATCAGATCGAATAAATCAAAAAGATATTTTGTATGCCTGGAGAGATTTTGAATGTAGTTTTTTTGCAGGCTCCTTGCTTTGTCCAAAAACCTCTTTGAAACGCTATCTTTCTGCCAATGCTTATAATATTTTATCATATAAGAAACTTAAAATCACCCCATCTGTACTAATGAGAAGAATGACTGTTGTATCACCTTATAAATATTGGCATTATTTTGATGCTTATTCTCCTGGATATTTAAGAACAATGTATCGTGCAGATGGAATTAAAATGCCATGGAGCAATATCAATGTTGAAAATAATCCATTTAAAAAATGGAAAGCATATAAGTTGCTAGGAAAACAGCCATTTTTAAAGCCTATACCTATTTTATCAATTTTAAAGGATAAAAATAATTTATCTTTAAATGTATCTGTTTCTATAAAAGTAAAAGATGTATCGGAAACACCTCATGTTTTATGTGTTGGAATTAACCTAAAAGATGCACTTTCAAAACAAATGTCTAATTACGAAGATTTTATTAATGAGATTTACAAAGATGCTAATGGTTCAAAAGGCACCTTTAAAATTAAAAAGAAACATGCAGATCAAATTTATAAATTATCAAGGATATTAAATATAAAGTGGCTTGAAGAGGCAACTAATAATCCAATTGATATAATTTCCATTAATAATAAAGTTTCAATTCAAAATAATAAAGATAAAATATCATGGATTAATGATATTAAAAAAGATGTGATAAAGTCTACAAAATAAAAATACCTTTGGGATATATATGAATGAACTTAAAAGTTTAACAATAGGAATTGAGGAAGAGTATCAAATTATTGATCCAGATTCAAGAGAGTTAACATCTTTTATATCTGAATTTCTTGAAACTGGTGCAATGATGTTTAAAGATCAAGTCAAACCAGAATTNCTTCAATCTCAAATTGAGATAGGCAGCAATGTGTGCAGAAATATTGATGAGCTCAATAATGACATCAAAAGCATTCGATATAAGCTGGGTGATTTTGCTAAACAAAATAATAAAATGATTGCAGCCGCTGGAACCCACCCATTTTCTCACTGGAGAGATCAAATTGTTACAGATAAAGATAGGTATCATGGACTTTTTAACTCAATGCAATATGTTGCAAAAAGGCTGTTAATTTTTGGAATGCATGTACATATTGGCATCAAAGATAGAAACTTACAGATTGATGTGATGAATCAAATGAGATATTTTATGCCTCATATTTTAGCATTATCAACATCATCACCATTTTGGCTTGGAGAGCCAACTGGATTTAAATCATATAGAAGTATCATATTTGAAGATTTACCTAGAACGGGTATACCAGAAAATTTTGAAAGCCATCATCAGTATGATGAATATGTCGATACCCTAATTCAAAGCAATACAATTACAGATCCTTCAAAAATTTGGTGGGATATTAGACCTCATCATACATTCCCAACTTTAGAATTTAGAATCTGTGATTGCTGTACAAAGGCTGATGAGGCAGTGTCAATAGCAGCTTTAATCCAAGCCCTGGTTGCAAAAATGATTCAACTTAGATTGAAAAATCAAACATGGAGAAAATATAGAGGCTCTTTAATAAACGAAAATAAATGGCGCGCCATAAAAGGAGGCGTCAATAGTAGTTTAATTGATTTTGGTAACCAACAAGAGATTCCATTTATAAATTTATTTGATGAGATGCTTGATTTTGTCGATGATGTAGTTGAGCCTTTAGGGCTAAGAAAATATCTAAATTATCTTAGAGGCATGGCAGAGAATGGTACAAGTTCAGATAGACAACTTCAAATCTACAACAAAAATAAAAATATTCATGATGTAGTTGATTCATTAATTAGTGAAACACTTGAGGGATGTTAAAATAGGAGATATGGTATGATTGGCAAACTTAGCAATAATAATCTATTTTTAATTAGACACGGACAATCCATATATAATCTTGAAAATAGATTTACCGGTTGGAAAGATGTACAGTTAACTGACCTTGGAATTGCTCAAGCAACTGAAGCTGGTAAAATTCTATCTAAAATTACATTTGATTTGTGCTATACTTCGAATTTAAAACGTGCACAAAATACTTTAAATCTGATTTTAGAAAAAATGAACCAAAATCCAAAAGTAATTAAAAATGAGGCGTTAAATGAGCGAGACTATGGTGACCTTATAGGTCAAAATAAATTAGAAGCTGCAGATAAATTTGGATCAGAGCAAGTTCAAATATGGAGAAGGAGCTTCGATGTACCTCCACCAGGAGGAGAATCTTTAAAAATGACTGCGGAGCGAACNNTNCCNTACTATAATGACNTNATNAAACCACAANTTAATNCAGGTAAAAATATTATAATTTCTGCTCATGGNAATAGTATNAGGGCNATTGTAATGGAAATATTTANTCTCACTNCAGANCAAATCTTNAANACNGAAATAGGNTGGTGTGANCCATGGATTATATCGTTTGANNATNATGGNAAATTATCAAATCATCAAATTATTAAAAGACCAAGNGANCCNTCAAANAGNNANNTATNCTTNNATTGATGNCATATTTNCANATACTACATGACTNNTTGTCAGNATANNNNTTAATTATGTCAGTCNNNTANTTTTGGCATATTAATTGCAAANTTTATTTTGTAATNAATAAAATAGGAGAATTACAAAATGACTTTAATGACATATANACCAAGNATNAGTATTTTTGATGAGTTTAATAANATATTTNATGGTATNAATNCTTATGAATCTNCAAAAANNTATAATTCAATNTGGGAACCAGCCTATNATATTNATGAAGATGATAAAAANTANTATCTTTCCTTTGATCTTCCNGGNANANGTAAAGATAGTATAGANATTTCTATTTCNAATGATATGCTCATNGTATCNGGNAGCAGAAAATCTGAATCTAATCANAATGNNAATTATAGCAGNTTTAATAGNATTCAATATGGNNACTTTCAAAAATCATTTAANTTACCTGAAAATGTNAATCANGATAAGATAAGTGCAAAAATGAAAGATGGTGTATTNAGTNTAACCATTAAAAAATCNAAAAATATATCTNANGATATNAAAAAAATTACNATTAANTAGTTTTAGATTTTTTAAAANAAATAAAAAGGCTCATATTTATTATGAGCTTTTTTATTTTTAGNNNNAAATTATGAACGATTTATATTTACAATTTATTTCTATTGCAACAATACATNTTTTTGCTGTNNTGAGCCCTGGTCCNGACTTTATNATAATAGTAAGGCAAAGTATNTCANNNGGNCGCCGCTCNGCATTAATGACAAGNNTNGGNATTGGGATAGGAATATTAATGCATATCANTCTTTGCNTNTTTGGCCTTGGAATGANAATCAAAGAATCAGANTTACTTTTTAANNTAATTCAAATTATTGGCAGCCTGTACCTTGCTTATTTAGGAATCNTATCAATAAAATCTAGNAATTCTTCTACTAAGTCTAAATACAATGATGANTTTAATTTCAATGCATTTGAATCATTTAAATTGGGATTTTTAACNAATGTTTTAAATCCNAAGGCTACATTATTTTTTCTNTCTNTATATGTTTTGATAATTTCAAATAATACCCCATTCCAATTTCAAATTTTATTTGGTCTNTGGATGTCATTTGCAACTGNACTATGGTTCGCGTTNTTATCATTAATTCTTACAAATGAGTCTNTNCTTGCTAAAGTTGAATTTATGTCAACCAAAATCCAAAGATTAACAGGTGTNATTCTAATTATATTTGCTATAAAATTNTTGTTTAGTATTCAATNAAAATCTATTAGATTAAGNATAGCATTTATATTGGGGGCTTCAATGAATAAAGANACAGTAATAANTACATTAAGTGAAATTTTTGANCATGAGNTAAAAGGAGTAATAAGGTATACACATTATGCCCTCATGATTTTTGGTCCTAATAGAATTCCACATATCGAATTTTTTAGACTGCAAGCNAAAGAGTCACTTAACCATGCAGATATGGTCGGCGAGCATATCACTGGACTAGGAGGACACCCTCCACTCAACACAGGTAACATTAAAGAAACTCACAAACATAATATTAAAGATATTTTACAAGAAACTCTTGAACATGAGCGAATAGCTATTGAAATGTACTACAATCTGTTAAAAATCGTACAAGATCAAAGTGTATATCTTGAAGAATTTGCAAGATCCATGATTGGACANGAAGAACTACATGTTTTAGANGTAGAAAAAATGCTAAAAGAACACAACTAAATNATCATANAGTAAATGATTTATTCAAAAAAAATACAATTTTGGCTGGATATCATTCTAATAGTCGTNTTTNTTAAACTCTCATTTGATAATTGGATTGATAAAGATTGGAGAATGTTNACAATTCTTCAATTTCCNNTNCTTTTATCTATATANCGCATNTTTTATGCAGATAGAAAATATNACAACAAATCTTAAAAATATTTAAAATTAAAAAATCTAAATAAAATAAAAATANTTNCCTTTAATNAAATTCTTTAAAACTNACTTNATAAACNTCANAATANTTGTTTGCAATTTAATACAAAAANTCAATAATATANGAGTCTATAAATGAGAATGATTCTCATTTTCAAAAAGGAATNAANATGGCAGAATTANTTATAATGTTCAGAGAGGTTCTTGAAGCATCTCTTATAATNGGAATTTTATATACATATTTAAAGAAATCTAAAAATGACGATAGTATTAAAATGCTATGGGGTGGTGTAGGCTCAGCTATACTCCTNAGTATNATAGTTTCTGTTATATTTCAAAATTTTGCNGGNGGATTTGAAGGNAGCTCATCAAAAATTTTTGAGGGTNTNGTNATGATANTAGCCTCAGCNGTGCTTACTACNATGATTATATGGATGGCTCAAAATAAAAATATTTCTGAAGAACTTGANAANAAAGCTAAAGAATCTCTCTCTTCAGGNTTCAAATATGGTATTTTTACTCTTGCTTTTGTAGCTGTTTTTAGAGAAGGTGTTGAGATNATTTTATTTTTATANGCCATAGGTGTCAAAGATGGTATTTCTATNTTACCATCAATTATAGGTACAGTTCTTGGTCTTCTTGCTGGATATGCTATATTTNTNCAAGGNNTCAAAATACCNCTNAAAAAATTCTTNAATGTTACTTCNGTATTTCTAATTTTTGTTGCNGCGGGNATGTTAACATATGGNATNCATGAGCTTGAGTCAGGAGGAGTAATCCCNTANATTGGTGGTGATACTACTANNNAAGNATCTTCAATANTTGCCACTCGGATGAATGGAGACNNAAAGANATTTAATNTTNCAGAAACNAAAAAAGCTGAAAAATGGGCNTCAAGAATTTGGNATATAAACCCTCCNAANAATNANGATGGNAGCTATCCTATNTTNCATGATAAGGGGTCTGTAGGAGGATTACTAAAAGGNTTTTTTGGATATAATGGTGATCCAAGTCTAATTGAGTTTATTACTTGGATANTTTCAATAATTGGTTTGAACTATCTTTATCAAAAGTTTGGNAAAANAAAGGAAAAAGAGGATTNAAATGAAAAAAATTAGCNTATTANCAATTTTAGTTTTTATGTCATTGATTATTTATTCATGTGAAGATGATGCATTATTAATGCCACAAATAGAAGANGAATGTGTTGGCAGCTACTGCAATTTATCTTTACCAAATAAAAACAATGATTTATTTGCCTTCAATCCGGAGATGTANTANTATGCAAANATCATNTAATAATTTTAAAANNTTTTTAATAGCNTTNACTTCAGTTTTCTTATGGGGAAATGATTTTGCGTCACTGTCNATATNTATTTATGATGAAAATGGNTCAGCNCTTCAAGGAGCTTCAATTATATTAGAAGAAAATCAATCTCAAGAAACNNTAGGGATTTCAACTAATGAAAATGGTAGAGCTTACTTTGAGAANGTNNNAATCGGAGAATATTCATTACAATCATCGTTTATTGGATANGANGATATTAATAAAAAAATTATANTAAANTCNGCCNAANTNTACGAATTTANGTTTCAAATGNATCTTAACACAATTGCAATAACTGAATTAGAGATTATCAANAACTATAATAATCAAAGCATGGTAGGTGCTGCAACNTCTATAGACGCCAAAGATTTAGAAATTATTACACCAATGGGAACGCAAGAAATTCTTGAAAGAGTTCCTGGAATTAANGGATTCTCAGATGATGGTATAGGAAATTCCAGAATTAATGTTGGAATAAGAGGAATTAATCCTAGAAGAAGTTCAAGAGTCTTAATTCTTGAAGATGGTGTACCNATACAACCTGCACTTTATGTCTANCCTAANATGTACTACAANCCCCCTTCAGAAAGAATTAGNGAGGTCGAGGTTGTAAAAGGAAGTGGAGCTATATCTTTTGGACCTCAGACNATGGGTGGAGTNATAAATTANTTGACGAANAGAGCAACAGAAGGAAGTAAGCCTTCATTTAAATTAATGGCTGGTGAAAACAATTATAAAAGTATACTTCTTAATACAGGNGATTTTTCGAAAAATAAATTTAATCCAGANCTTCAATTNCTTTANAAGTCTGGAGATGGTTTTAGAGATAANAATGATTTTGTACAATACAATGGAACNTTNAAACTTAATTTNGATAAATCNAAAAATGAAAGTTTCTATTCAAAAACAAATGTAAANTATGAAAACTCTAATGCTACATACACAGGACTAACTGNANANTCATTTGAAANTGATCCTACATTTAACCCCAAAGAGGATGATAATTTCAAAATATTTAGAGCTTCTTCTGATTTAATTCACACAAAAAAATTAAGCGAGAATACAACAAGTACTACTACTAGTTTTATAAGCTTTTTTGATAGAAAATGGTGGAGAGAAAATGATGTGTTTATAAAATCAAATGATATAGACGCAATTGACCCAAATCCGATTGCCCCCTCATCTCCTCTTTCAAAAATTAGAGTTGGAGATGGCAAAACTAGTCTTGGAATTCTTCGAACATTTTATGTTGCTGGTATTGAAAAGAAATGGTCAATCAATAATATGTTTATGAACAATCCAAGTTCATTAGAAATTGGTGGAAGAGTATATTTTGAACGTTTTTTAGATGANAAGAAAAAAGGATACTCTCCTGATGCACGNGATGGCTATTACTNTATTGANGCTGAAGNATATACAGATTCNGATGATAGTGGGTCTTACGATGATGGAGAAGAATTTATAGATTGTAATGAAANTGGAAGTATATGCGANGATGATGANGCTTGGGATAGTANTATGGGTGATGGAGANTGGAATAATGTAAGTGTAGTAGGTCAAAGTCATCACTACCAAACATCTGCNTTCTCTGGATTTATTTCACAAACNNTAAAATACAATGAGAATTCGTCTGANGAACTTACTATCAAGCCAGGAATAAGATTAGAAATTTTTGAACAAGAAAGAATTGATCGTCTTGTNGGATCTCAGTATCAGGACAATACTACTATTGTACTTCTTCCAGGTATTGGATTTAATAAAAAAATTAATGATATGAATATTTTTGGAGGAATACATCGAGGTTTTACTCCGCCATCTAGTGGAGCATTAAACGTTCTTGATTTCGGTGAGTGTGATTGTGGACTGGACTTAGATGCAGAAAAAAGCTGGAATAAAGAATTAGGATTAAGATATAATACAAATTCGGTTAATCTAGAAATTGCAGCATTTCACATTGATATAGAAAATCTCGTTGCAGCTGGTAGGGGTACTGTATTTAAAAATTTAGGAAAAGTTCAAACTATGGGATTAGAAATTGGATCTAGTTTATATTTTTCTAATTTCCTAATGCCAAATATTCATTTAGCTTATGGGTATCTACATACAGAAGTAATTGATGGTAAAATCCAAACAAGCTTTCCCGGAGAATCTAATGAGGTGAGTATAGCTGGGAAAAAGCTTCCGTACACACCAGAGCACACACTTACCGTGAGCTTTGAAAAAAATCTCTTTAATAAAATTACTTCAAGACTTGATTTTAAATACGTTGGTAGCGCGTATTCTGACTTTGAAAATATTGAATACTCGGATATAAATCCTTGGATTAATTCTTTGGGAATATCGGGTCCTATACCTGAACATTCAATTTTAAATTTCAGTTCAATTTTTTCAGTAAATGAAAAACTTAAATTATCACTCATAATAAAAAATCTTACTGATGAAATTTATATTGGATCAAGATTACATTCTAATCCTGGACAAACCGCCGCAAATATGAGCTCAGGTATCATACCAGGACCTAGAAGACAAATTAACTTTGGAATAAACTATACTTTTTAACTAATAAATAAACGGAGAGACAAATGAAAAAAATGTTACAAACAATAATGTATGTCTTAGCACTTTCAGTAGTGTTTCAGGCATGCTCAAGTGATTCAGATTCATCGACTGATTCTTCTGATGATGGCGGCAGTAATGATATGATGGCGCCTACCACATATGAATACTACGATGCTGATGGAAATTCAACAGTAGTATATTCAGGACAAGTTGTTAGAAACTTAATCATTACTGATATTAAAGGTCTTGTATCTTCAGATCCAAGTCTACTAGTGGGTATGTATGAAAATACAGAAGCTAATCAGGCTAGAACAATTACTTCAGGTACAGGAAGTTTTCCAGCAGTTCAATCAACATATGGAGATATTTCTAGTTCTAACTTAAATGGTAAAATTGCTGCAACAGGTGATGGATATGGTATTGATGATTGTACTGTTGCTGGTTATGGAATGGAACCAGATGCATTAGTTAGAGCATGGATGGATGCTGCGTCTAGTGGTGCTTACAGTGCAGATGGAATTGACATTGGTCAAATGCTTCAAAAAAGTTTAATGGGACTTGTGAGTTACTACCAAGGAACAAGTAAATATCTAGGAGTAGTTCTAGATCAAGATAATACTGGTCCAGATGGTGATAATTACTATACAAAAATGGAACACTACTGGGATGAATCTTTTGGATACTTTGGCGCCTCTAAAGATTACTTAAACAGAACTGATGTTGAAATTAAATCAGCAGCATATAATGACTCTAATGTTGATGGTAGCATTGATTTCTTATCTGAAAACTGTACTGGAATTTCAATAAATGCTGCAAAAAGAGATGTTGATTCATCAAATATGTATGATTTCACAGGAACTATTATGGGTGCTTATCTTGAAGGAAGACATCTAATTTCTACAGGTGGTTCAAATGCTGAGATTGCAGCACAAAGAACCATTATTGTAAATGCATGGGAAAAACTTCTAGCTGCAAATGCTATTCATTATATCAATGATACTGTAGGGGATATTGGTGATGGCTCAGCATGGGCAGGCACTGAAACAGCTGCGTGCACTGCAGATACTGAATTATGTCAAGATTATACAAAACACTGGTCAGAAATGAGAGGTTTTGCTGTAGGGCTTCACTATAACAGATATAAACTTATCTCGGATGCTGACCTTGCAAGCGTTTACAATTTAATGGGTGCAGCACCTGTATGGATTGGAACAGCTGGCGCAGAAGCTACATTACAATTTAAAGCTGATCTTTTAGCTGCTAGAGATATACTTCAAGCTGCCTATGGATTCGATGCTGATGTAGTAGCTAATTGGTAAATAGTTAAACTTTTGGTTTAATTATTTTAACTAAAAACAGCTATACAGCTTTTATATTATTTAGCTGTTGTTTATTTATAAAATCAATGTCCTCTATATATTATATAGAGGACATTGATAGCCTAAGATTTGCTTTAAGCATATTTGATCAATTTAATCTAGAAAAATTACAACCTCACTTCCCTGGCTACCCAGTATTTTGCTTCTTTGGATATATCTTTTATAGTATAACAGGAAGCCTAGCAAATACATTTTCAATTATTGGCTCTATATCAATATTTTTGATTATATATTTTTCACTTCTTTTAATAAATCCTAAAGAAAATTCACTTAATTATTTATTTATAATTTTATTTTTCTTCCTTAATCCGATGTTCACAATTATGAGTAATAGATATATGCCGGATCTATTTGGATTATCTTTATTTGTCGTATCATTTTATTTTTTAACTCATGAAAATAAAAGAAATGTTCTTCTAGGTGGTTTTATATATGGCTTACTACTAGGAACAAGGCTATCATACTTTACATTACTTTTAGTTCCCTATATTTACATATTCTATAAAGAAAATAGAAAAACAAGCTTACAATTAATTCTAACATCATTAGCTGGATGTCTAATTTGGCTCATCCCAATGATAATAATCACAGGTTTTGAAAATTTGGTATATCTAGCTCAGAATCAAACGGTCGGGCACTTCACTGATTACGGAGGTACTATTTTAACTGAAGATCATTGGCTTGATAGATTTAAATATTTTTTTCATACTATCTGGTCTGATGGCTTAGGTGGATATTGGATTGGCAGATCAAATATAACTCTAGTATCTTCTTTATTTTTATTACCAATACTATTCTATAGCTACAAAAATATTTTTAAAGATTCAGTGAGTAATAAAAAAGTTTACATGCTTATCATTAGTGTTATTCTTTACAGCATATTTATAATGTTATTTCAAAATATCATTTATAAAAGTAGGCATGTTATGCCAATTGTGTTTATGATTATTATTTTAATTTCATTTGCTCATGTTAATGCTAGAAACTTTAATTCAATTTATAAATTATCTTTAGTAATCCATTTATTAACTATTTCAATAATATCTACTAATTTATCAATTCAACATAAAGAGCTAACAGCAGTGGCGAAGTTAAGAGAATATTTAATTAGTCAAAAATCCGATGTAAAGATATTTACAAATCCTCTAATNAACTANTATCTAACTTCAACTGGAGCTAAAGTTAAATTNGTAAACAGTGATGATACTTCAANNGTGAAANTAANAGATTTANAANNTCAGGAAATGATAATGATAGGTGATTATCATGAAAAAATTGATAAAGNCATCATTGCAATNAAAGACACTGCTTTTTATCATAATCCTTATGTCAATAGAATGTGGTCANCTATCAATGTATATAAATTNAATAAAAATTTAAATGANTNNAATAAACAAAAATAAAACTATTCATATTCTTGGAGGTGGTCCAGCAGGTATGTCAGCTGCATATTATGCTCACAAGAATAAATGTAATTATCATCTTTATGAAGCATCAAATCAAGTNGGTGGAAATGCAAAAACTCTAAATTTTGATAATTTTCTAATTGATACTGGGGCCCACAGGTTGCATGATAAAAATGAGTCTATAACAAATGAAATAAAAATGTTATTGGGAGAAAACCTTAAAAATGTATCATCCCCAAGTAAAATTTCTTTTAAAAATGAGCTAATCAACTTNCCAATTAAAGCTACAGANATAATTAGTAAGCTAGATTTAAAAACTAGTTATAAAATAATTNTTGAAAATATTTTAAATATTTTAACTAANAAAGCTCATCCAAGNAATTTCAAAGAACTTGCATACAAAAATTATGGNAAAACATTATCTGAGTTATTTCTNATAAATTATACAGAAAAGCTTTGGGGAGAGTTATCTANTAATCTAGATGTNTCAATTTCAGGAGGGAGACTAAAAAATCTCGACCTTTATTCAATNATTANAAACTTCTTATTTAATAAAAAAGACGCGAAACATATTGATGGAGATTTCTTATATCCAAAGTATGGTTTTGGATCGATTTTTACTACCATTTTTGACAATTTAGATCAAAATAAAATCTCATTAATGACTCCAATTAAAAGTATTATACATGAAAGTAATAATATTAAAAAAATCAAATTGAAAAACAATAATGAAATTGACGTTGATCATGTTATAAGTACATTGCCGTTGCCATTACTTATAAGACAGTTAAATCCATCTGCTCCTAAACATATTTTAAAAATTGTTAATCAAATAAAATATAGAGATTTGAAATTATTCATTTTATTCCTTGATAAGGAATCTTTTAGCCCAAATGCATCATTATACTTTCCTGAAAAAGAGGTTTTATTTACAAGAATATATGAGCCTAAAAATAGAAGTCCATACATGTCACCGAAAGGGAAAACATCAATTGTTATCGAAGTTCCATGCTCGAATGAAATGAGAGATGATAGTGATGATGCTAAAATATATAATGATATAAAATCGTTTTTAATTGATAAGCAGTTTATTACATCTGATGAGATTATTGATTATAAGGTTTTATCTATGCCATTTGCATACCCGATACTTAGAAGTGATAATAATTTAAGTGAAGTATTTGATTTCATAGGAAAAATAAAAAATATTAATCTTATTGGAAGAAGTGCTGAATTCAAATATCTTCATGTGCATGATTTATTCTATCAATCAAAACAAATCATAAAATCAATAATTAAAAACTAGCTTCTTTCTATTTTTCCAGTCTGAAGATCCCATAGATTTTTATAATTTCCATTAAAAGCTACCAATTCATCATGGGTTCCAGATTCAATAATTTTACCGTCATCCAAAACAAGAATTTGATCAGCATTTCTTATGGTAGATAATCTGTGGGCAATTGCTATAGTAGTTCTATTTTTAGATATTTCTTTTAGAGATTTTTGAATTAAATTCTCTGTTTTATTATCAACAGAAGATGTTGCCTCATCAAAAATTAAAATAGATGGGTCTCTTATAATGGCTCTTGCAATTGAGATTCGTTGTTTTTGACCCACTGATAATCTTTGACCCCTCTCCCCAATAATAGTATCATATCCTAAAGGAAACCGATCTATAAATTCATCACATTGGCTTAATTTTGAAACTGATTTAATATCTTCAAATTTTGCATCTAGATTAGGATATGAAATATTATCTGAGATTGTCCCATCAAACAAAAATGTTTCCTGACTTACTAGCGCAATATTTTCTCTTAATGATTTAAGAGTAATATCATTAATATTATTCTTTCCAATATTGATACTTCCTGATTCGAGATCATATAATCGTAGTAATAATTTAATGAGTGTCGTTTTACCAACACCTGTTTTACCTACAATCCCAATTAATGAATTTGACGAAATCCTAAAAGAAAGGTTATCAAATACCAAATCATCATTATAGCCAAATGATACATTTTCAAAAATGATATCATCACTTAATGAATCTAAAGTAATTGAATTTTTACTATCTTTAATTTCAATAGGAGTATGTATTAAATCCATAATTCTTTTTGTTGATGCCATTGACCTTGCAAATAAATCTATAATCTCTCCAAGTCTAGTAAATGGCCATAAGAAACGTTGAGTTAGGAATAATAATACACTAAAAGAACCTACCGCAATTGCTCCTGAGAATGCCATAAATCCTCCAAGAACCATTGTTCCGAGAAAACCACTTAAAACTCCCATTCTCACTACTGGTACAAAAGCAGAGCTAAGTTTAATTGCATCCTTGTTTGCCAATTGATATTCTTTACTTAATTTCGAAATACGTTGTGTTTCTAGTTTTTCTGAAGTAAAACTTTTTATAGTCATAATACCTAATAAATTATTAAAAATTGTCGAACTTAAACTTCCTGCTGTATTCCTCACACTTAGGTATCTAGGCTCAAGATTTTTCTGAAAAAATGATGCTACAAATAAAATAATTGGAACTGGCAATACAGCAACAGCTGCTATAGTTGGAGATATATAAAAGAATACTGCTCCAATTGTCACTGTAGATACAATTATTTGAATGATATCATTTGCACCATTATCTAAAAAACGTTCAAGTTGATTAATATCATCATTTAAAATTGCAGTAACATTTCCTGTTTTCTGATTCTCAAACCATTTAATATTTAAGTTTTGAACATGTGAATATGCATCAATTCTAATTTCATGTTCTAATGATTGAGCAAGATTCCTCCATGATATTGAATACAAATACTGAAATAGTGATTCAAAAGCCCAAATAAAAAATGTGCAAATTGCCAGAATGGAAATTTGTGATTCAACTGAAGTAAATCCCAATGAAGCTATAAAGCTATCTTGCCTTTTCACAACAAGATCAACCGCAAAACCAATAAGAATTTCTGGCATTATATCAAATAACTTATTAACTATTGAATAAATTGAGGCTGTAATTATTTTAAATCGCCATGGTTTTGCATATGATATAAGCTGTCTAAATGATTTAATAGAATTTTTTTTCATAAACTTCTTACATTGTGTAACAATTTAATTAAGTATAAAATTGTGATTAGATTAATATATTTTAAAAAATTTAAACTGTAAGTTAGTTATTATTATATCAATATTAAGGAGTAAAAATGAAAAGATTAATTGGATCTATAATCATTTTATGTTTGGGTTATGCTTTAAACGTTGAAACTGGAAACAAGTTTAACTATAATGTTTTAAACTCTAAAAAGAGTTCATTGAACTTAATGACAGATTTAGAATCTACGGTAGATTTAAATGGGTTTAAAAAAATAACCGAATCAATAAGTAATCATACAGTTGATCCAGGAATGCCTGAACTTCCTACATATACAACTTTCTATCAAGTAGACCCAGAAAAAGAATACGAAATAGAACTGGTTGTTCATGATAGCTATACTTTAAATGATGTAATGATTTATCCTCATCAAAGTAATTCAAAAGATGATGATCCTTTTTTAATCAATACAAATTTTTACAATTCTAATGATGTATATCCATCTAGTAATATTGCTTCCTCTGAACGAATGCATTCAAGAGGTTTTGATATAATTTCAATTCAAGTAATTCCATATAATTTTTATCCAAATTCAAATGAACTTGAAGTACTAACAAATATTGAAGTGATAATAAATGAAGTTGGGCCACGAAATAATAATATCAATACTACAACTAAACGCTCTAGAGTTTTTGATTCTTTGTTCAAAGACTATGTAATCAATTTTGAGACTTCAACTAGAACAGAAGACTATCAACTTCCTTCAATATTATATATATGTGGTGGTAACTCTGAATCAAGTTCAGCTCTTCAAAATTTAGTTGAATGGAGACACCAACAGGGATATGTAGTAAACACAGCCTCTTTAAGTGAAACAGGTAGTTCTGAAAATCAAATAAAAAATTATATCCAAAATGCCTACAATTCATGGGAAAATCCTCCAGAATATGTAGCTCTAGTAGGTGATGTTGGTGGTAATTACAGTGTACCTACATTTTATAATGGATTTGGTCACAATAGTTATGGAAATGATTGTGAAGGGGACTTGCCTTACTCACAACTTGATGGGAATGATTTACTTCCTGAGGTAATTGTTGGTAGAATTTCAGTTAGAAGTAACAATGAACTAGGTGTAGTAGTTGCCAAAACATTAGCATATGAAAAGGCGACTTACATTGATATCACTGGTACCAATTGGTATGAAAGTGCAGCATTAATAGGTGATCCATCTAGCTCAGGACAGTCCACTATACATACAAATCAATATATTGATAATCTTCTTCAAAACCATGGATTTGATGATGTAAATACAGCATTTTCAGGAAATTATGATGGTTTTATGGAAGATGAACTTGAAGATGGTGTGCTTTATATGAACTATAGAGGATATCTAGGAGTAAGTGGATTTGGTGAAGGTGAAGTTAACGATGCAAATAATGGCTACAAGACACCATTTGCAACCGTACTAACTTGCGGAACAGGTTCCTTTGCAGAAGATAATACCTGTATCGCTGAAGCACTACTTCGCTATGGATCTGTATCAAATCCAAAAGGAGCAGTTGCTTCTGTAGCAACAGCAACATGGAATACTCATACTTTGTTTAATAATGTTGTTGCAATGGGAATGTATGATGGTATTTTTTCACAAAATCTTCCAACATCAGGCATGGCGCTAGCTGCTGGTAAATTAGCTCTTCTACATACCTATCCATCAAGTAGTGGAGAAAGCTGGGTAAGTGC
>PCDA01000017.1 GCA_002591605.1 Fidelibacterota bacterium | reverse complement strand
TAGATATTAGCTGATCATCAATTGATCTTATCGGAGTAACTTCAGAAGCAGTTCCTGTAAAAAAAACTTCATCAGCATTTATTAAATCTTCTAGATTAAAATCATGAATTTCAACTTTAAAATCTAATATTTTACAAACTTCTATTATTGTGGACCTTGTAATACCTAGTAAGATAGAGGATTTTTCATCATTTGTATGAATTACATTATCTTTTATATAAAAAATATTTTGACCAGAACCTTCAGAAATTTTACCCTCATCATTTAATAATATAGCCTCATCATAACCACGTTCTCGTGCATTGGTTACAGATAATAAGGAGTTCATATATTGGCCGCTAGCTTTTGCCGTAGTAGGCATGGATTTATACGAAAACTTTTGATAAGGTGAGATTGTAACATTCACACCATTAACAATACCTTCATCACCTAAGTATGCGCCCCAATAAAATGAAGCAATAGTAATATTTATTGGACAATTTTTAGGATCAACCCCCAAAGTATCATATCCATAAAATATTAAAGGCCTTATATAGCATTCAGTAAGTTTATTTGCAGAAACTATGTCCTTACATCCGTTTATAATATTTGAGCGCTTAACTTCAACATTCATATTATAGGCTTTTGCAGAATCAAATAAACGGTCAATATGATCTTCGAGTCTAAAAATTTGAGGGCCATCCTCTGTATTATAACATTTAATTCCTTCAAAGACTCCACTGCCATAGTGCAGGACATGAGACATAACATGAACCTGGGCTTTCTCCCAAGGGACAATTTCACCATTATGCCATATATATTTTGAATAATCAGTCATATAAATTATGTTTAATATACATAATCTTGTGATTTTCTTTAAGCTATAATTGGAATTATAATGAGTAAATTTTCATGTTTAAGGATTGAGAAAATTTCATGCTAAATTAATTCTTATTAAAAATACAATTATAAATAAATAAGAGAATTTACTTTTATGTTTATTAAATTCTTATCATGAGTTTATATGAAGAGTTGAGTCGTCGAAAAGTTTTTAAAAGCTTAGGAGTTTACGCTGGTGTTGCTTTTGTTACCATGCAACTAGCAGCAGATCTATTCCCTTATCTATATCTTCCTGACTGGACAGTTACATTAATTATTATTCTTGCTATATTAGGATTTCCAATAACTTTTCTTCTTTCATGGAAATATGATATTAAAAAAGATGATTCAAATAGCGGCGCTAATCAAATAAAAATTGAAAAGTACTTAACCAGAAAAGTTTTTTTTACAGCAACAGGCTTTATTTTAATGATTATAGGCGCAGCATTTTGGTTCATTTATCCATTTATAAGCCTGGGGATTGCTGATGATAGAAGCTATGATGCATCTATAGCTATTTTATACATGGATAACATTAGTAGCGAAGAACAAAGTTATTTTTCTGATGGATTAACAATTGAGCTAATTAATCGATTATCTAGGATAGAAAATCTAAAAGTTTCACCAAGAATTGATGTTGCTGTTTTTAAGGATAGCCCTTCATCTATATCTGAAATGGCTAAGAAACTTGAAGTTGACTATATAGTAGATGGTTCAGTTAAAATTTTTGATAAAAACTTGAGAGTCAATATTTCATTATTTGACATGAATAGTAATGAGGTTATTTGGACAGATGAATATAATGACAAGCTTATTGATATTTTAAAAGTACAAGATCTTATAGCAACTAAAGTTGTTTCAAAGTTAAGTAAAAAATTAAATATTACAGAAATAGATTTATTAGCTACTGGCAAAAAAGCAACTGAGAATCTTGAAGCATATAATCTAATTCAAAAGTCTTATCAATTTTTTAAAGAACCAATAACATTAAATAAAGTGGGTGAAGCGATTGAACCCCTTGCTGAAAAAGCTATTGAACTTGATTCAACATATTCCGAAGCATATGCTATCGCTGCACTAGGAAAACGATTTAAATGGTGGATTCCAAATAAAAAAGCAATTGTACATGAGAATGCTGATAAAGAAAAAGCGCTTGAATATATAGATTTAGCAATTAAGTATAATAATAAAAATCGTATAGCTAAAGCAATGAAAGTACTGATGCCCCAATGGAATATTGGAGAAGTCTCAAATGCAAATCAAATTTTTGCAGCTCGAAGTACTATGATTGATGCTAAAATGCTAATTCAAGAATTTCCTAATGATTTATTTTGCAAGTCAATGTATGTTTATTTTAGCCATGAAATGGGAAAGATTTTAGGATTAGATGAAGAGGACATTAAACAGCAATTATCAGATTTACTTTTTGTATATAATAAACTAGAAAAAATTGATTTTAAATATAATGAAATAACTGAAATTATGGCCTCGATGATTGCATTCGAGCATATTCCAAAATTATATGCTGAATTGAATGAGCCTGAAAATATGATTGACTTTATAAAGAATAATAAAAATAATTTTTGTCAAGATGGTACATATGAATGTCTAACTATATATATGTTGAAAATGATATCAGAGGGATATTACACTGGCTATGATTACGAAGAGTCATTAAAAGTTATAAATTCTATTTTATCTATCAATGAAGATGAGTTGGTTGCTCTTGGCTTTGGTTTAGGTGATCTGAGAAGATCATATTACAGACATGCAATGATGAATATGAAACTTGGCAACTACAATCTAGCAATTAAAGGATTTAAAACGGCATTATCTTTGGTTGGAGAACAAGCAATATGTGAACCATGTGAATTCAATTTCAGTGAAAGAGAAGAAGAACAAAGAGATAATGAATGGTGGCAAGGTCAATATAACAGAAGATTGGGACTTGCAAATACCTTAAAAGGAGATTATAGTGAAGCATCTAAATATTATAGTCAAGCTTTAGAATTAAATCAAGATAACGAAAAATCCTTAATTAAATCATCTTGCTCATATGGCTATGTTCAAGCATTAGCTAACAATAATGATATTTCAATGCAAAATATCAAAGAATGTGAGGAATGGGTTGCAAATAATTATCTATCAATTGATGATAGTTATGACGCGTATGAAACTATCTGGCCATTATATTTATACTATAGTGATTTCAACTCAGAAAAGGCTAATAAATATTTAAGTTTAACATACGACTATATAAATACAGATGAGATGGAAGAATATAAAAATTCAAGTAATAAAGAAAGAATGGGACCAAAATTCTTTTATTATCGTGATGTTATAGAGGCTTACGAAAATAATATAATTCAATAGAATTCTATACTTTTAGTAATTTTTTAATCATATAAAACGACTGCTGTTCCATTACATCAAAATGTCCATCAGATTTAAATATTTCTTCTACTTCATGAATCAATTCATCTAACTCTATTTGATTGTATTTATTTTCTTTAATAAAATCTATGATTATTTGGCAACGATGGTAATCATTTAAATTTTTTACGTTTTTATAGATATTATCAATATCCTGAGCTTTATATTTTGATTTGATAAAATCAAATTCTTCATCTGACTCTACTAAATTTGCTTGAGCAGCATATATTAATAAAAATATTTTAAATTCTTCTTTTGACCATTTTGTAATAAAATCAATCATTATGAACCTTTCGCTATATTATATATTAATATACGTTCAATTAAAAGATAAAATAGAGATTATTTTATGATACAGTGTAAAATTAAAATAGCTTGATTTTACCGGTTAGAATTTCAAAAAACATTCTAAAGTCACCAAGCAAGCTATATAAAGGATATTTAAAGGTTGCAGGTTTATTTTTTTCTATAAAAAAATGAGATATCCATGCAAAACCATATCCAAATATGGGTAATATGAACAAATAAAAATAATTTAGTGAAAAAATAAAAAGATAAAGTAGAATAAATACAGAAATTGTTCCTATAAAATGAAAAATCTTAGTGAATGGATTCTCGTGCTCTTTTAAATAATATTTATAAAAATCACTAAATGATTTAAAACAAATCTTTTCTATTTGGATTTCCTTTTTATTTTCTTTATTTCTGGCTTTTGAACATCTTTAATAACATTTACTTCAGATTCTCTGGGATCAAGATACTTACTATCTTTTTTATCTAATGGAAGAGGTTTTTTGATCTGCTTACTGATTTCTTGTTTTTTAATTTTACCAGGGTATTTTTGCTCAAGACGTTTAAACTTATTTTTATATGCATGTCTCAAATTATCTATTTCTTGTTTTCTTTGTTTTTTTAATGTGTTTCTTTTTTGTTCATATCTTACATCTATTTGATCTTTCTGGGCTTGAAACTCTTTTTTTAGCTGATCGAGCTCAAATTTCGCATCTGGATCTATGGTTTGAACTTTATCAAGAAATTTTTGAGAATTATTTTTTTTTGTTTTATCTAGATGTTTTGCCGGGAGAAGTAAAGATGATATAACTAAACTAATAACTATTAATTTCATTTTAAACTCCATTTTTATATTTAAACAAATCAAACTTCAATATGTTTCCATTTTCCTTGGATTACTCTAAATATAATAAAAGCGGCCTCTATTACCAAAAATATTGCAAAAGCAATCCAGGGGCCAAATAATCCAAAATTATATTTGATTCCGAGGATATAACTTAAAGGTATAAAGATTGTCCAACTAGCAATTATACCTACCATTGCCGTAAACTTGGTATCACCTGCACCAGATAGAGCAAACCATAAAGTAATTGCAAAAACATCAACAAACTGTAGAAGCCCTACCCAGGGCAGTATACTTACACCCATTCTTATTACTTCACTATCATTAGTAAAAAATGAAATTATATAGCTTGGAAAGAATATAAATATTAATCCCATTGTACCCATTATTATAAATGAACCTCTTACACCTTCTATGATTGATTGCTTTGACTTATTAATATTTTTTTCACCTAAATATTTACCAACTAAAGTTGAACAGGCTTGTCCTACACCTACAGCAGGTAGGAATGATGCATGAGCAACAGCAAAAACAACTTGTGTAGCAGCAAGCTGTGTTGTTCCAATAATGCCCATTATTTTATAAAATGTAACAAAGGCTACATTTAAAACAATCTCACTAATTGATTGTGGATATCCAATGATTAATTGTTTTCTCATCATTTTTAAATCAATAGAGTTATAAAATATTTCATATTTACTATGTATGTCTTTTGCAAATAAATATAAAAAATAGATAAACATCATTATGAATGATGATAGCAAGGTAGCTATGGCAGCACCTTGAACACCTAGCTCTGAAAATTCATACCAACTCCAAAGCCATGAGATCCAGGGTATTCCATAAAAATCAAAAAATATAACTATTTTTTCGTAGCCATAAATAAATCCAGCATTGAGATAAACATTTAATAAGTTTGAAATTATAGTGACGTACATTAATACTTTAGTTTTTTCTATGCCCGTGTAAAAACCTTGAAAAATAAACGCAGATACTGAGAAATATATAGAAAATGAAACAATAGAAAAATAACTAGAACAGATTGAAACAACTTCTGGATCATTTAAAAATAAAGATACAATAAAGGTGGAAAAAAAATAGCAAATAAAAGAAATTGGTATCATAACTAAAATACATAGTATTTGAGAGTTCCTTAATGCTACTCCGCAATCATGATTTTTTTTCTGCCCTATCCTTCTAGAAACTACAGTTTGTGTAGCTATTCTAAAACCAATTCCAATACTTATAGCTATCCATATTAACATCCCGCTCATACCAACTGCAACAAGTTCATTTTTTCCTAAATGTCCAACCATTGCAGTATCAGTAATATGCATAAAGACTCGACTAATATTACTTATTATCACTGGAAAAGCAAGAAACATGACTTCTTTAAATAATGGTATATCCATATTAAGGATATATCGACTTAATCTAAGAAGCATGTATATTTTGAATCAAATGGATATAAAATTCAATCATTTTCATATATGATTCAATAGATATCTTCTCATTTGCTCCATGAATCATAGATAAATCATTAGATGATAATTGTATTGGCATAAATCTATATATGTTTTTAGATATATTTTGATAATGCCTAGAATCTGTAGTAGCTAAAATCATTCCAGGGGATACTATAACATCTCCAAAAACTTCTTTTATAGATTTATGAATAATATGAAACTCAGGAGATTTAGTGCTTGAAACCTTGGATGGTTCAGCGCTTAAATCACTTTTAAGCTGTGAAACAGAAATTAAATCATTATTAATTGTAGATGTTATGTGTTTTTTTACCCTATCTATGCTATCACCCTGACGTATTCTATAGTTAACAACAGCTTTTGCAGTTGAAGGTAAAATATTTGACTTCAAACCACCGTTTATAATCGTGGGAGCAATAGTAGTTCTAACCATTGCTGATGTAATTGGATTTGTATCAAGATTACTTAGAATACTTGTTGCGAAGAAAGACGAATTCGAAAGAAAAAATCTATCTTGTATTGTCATTTCTGGACCTAAAAAATTAAAAAAACTAATGACTGGATATGTTAATTCTGCAGGCATTTTATTTGTTTCTAATGCAACTATAGCTTTCGCTAACATTCCAATTGTAGTTTCATTGTTTGGCATAGATGAATGTCCAGATTCATGATTGCATATAAGCTCGAATGAAGCATAGCCTTTTTCTGCTACACCAACTATTGCAACAGGTTTATCCATACCGGGAATTATTCCATCTGTGATAACTGAACCCTCATCAATAATCATGTCAAAATAAATTCCTTCAGAGGCAAGAGAATCTGCTATTACAGCATTACCTCTGATCCCACTGTTTTCCTCATCATGGCCAATTGCAAAATAAATGTCACGATTTGGTGAAAATCCTGAATCTAGTAAATATTCTATGGATTCTAGGATAGCAATAAGACTTGATTTATCATCTAATGCTCCTCTTCCCCAAACATATTCATTGTCAATATTTCCAGAAAAAGGTGGATTATCCCAAAGATTATAATTTTCAATTGGGACCACATCCATATGCGCCATAAAAAGGATAGGATTGTAAGGAGTATTATTTACTCCTTCCCATTTTAATAAAAGACTATAATTTGAAAAAATTCTTTTTTCAAGCTGACTAAATACTTTAGGATATACTCTTTCTAAAAATTTGTGAAAAGAAAGAAAATGAATAGGTTCAGAGTAATTAGAATCTTGATATGAAATAGTTTTATATTTTAATGATTCTGATAAATTTAATATAAGCTGTTCTTTTTTTGATAACTCAGATAATGTCTTTTCTTCAGATAGAAAATCTATTTTATTTGTGGTAATTAAATTAGATATATTGATTTGTTTACTATAAAATGTAGACATATTCCATAGCATCCAAACCATCAAAGTTGTTAGACCTAATAAAATAAATATAATAAACTTTTTTACCATTTACTTTTAACTAAACTCACTAATAATTATAAAAACGAAACCCATCAACAAACCACACATTAAACCACCTAGGTGCGCTCCATTATCAATACCTGTAACTTGCAACCCATAAATAATATTAAATCCTATAAAAAATATCAATGAAGAATAATCATAATTAAATTGATTTTTATTAAACTTCTTAACAAAATAGATTGATACAACAAGAAGAGTTCCAGCAATACCAAAAACAGCTCCAGATGCACCAGCTGAAACTATATTTTGACCAATATTTGAATAATATAAGCAACTAACTAAGCTACCAATAATGCCACTTAGAGTATATGTTAATAAATAGAATGGACTTCCAACTGACTCTTCTAGTTCTAAACCAATAGAGTATAAACACCACATATTAAACAATAAATGAGCAAATCCTATATGAAGGTAATTTGAAGTGAGTAATCTCCAAAATTCACCATAATCAAAAACTAATTGGCTATGACTTGCTCCAAAATTGATAAGAAGATTTGTTGAGGGATTTGTAATAACTGTAATTCCGCCTACAGATATCATAAAGAAAAATATTATAATATTAATAAGTATTATGGATTGCGTAATCATTCAATCAATAATTTACTATAAAATTAAAAATAGATAGATATCTTATTTGGATTTAGAAATCAATAATTAATTGTCTAAAATCAATGAAACAAGACCTACGACATCTAAAATATTAATTTGAAAATCAGAATTTATATCACCTTGTGACAGATTGGGCTGTTCAAAACCTAGAACCATGTTTACTAAAATTATTACATCAAGAATATTAACTACAAAATCTAAATTCACATCTCCTAGGATTAAAGGATCAGTTAAAGCATATTCAAGCAAGAAATTATCAATCGCAGCCTCAACCAAAGAACCTCCAGAGCCTGCATCACCATTATTGAAAATATCTTCTGCAATAAATTTAAACTGAACATTTTCAGTAAAATCAATGAAGTTTGACAAAATAAATCTACTTTTTATCCAACTAGCGTTTGAAACTGAGGTATTTTCAATGTCAATCCAGGATTGTCCATCATCATTGGATGCCTGAACCTTCCAAGAATCAGTATTTCCATTATCTCCGATATCATTTGTATACCATCTTGAAAAAGTAAGCACTACCTCATCATATGTAGAAAGATTAAAATTTGGACTCAATAGTGTAGTTTGACCACCATCTACATCATCAAAGCTGGCACTATTTTCTCCAGTAGTTTCATCTATTTGAAATCCATTTCCAGTAACAAAACAGAAGGTTCCATCTTGTGAATCATCTTGGCCAGACTGGACTAGAAACCCTTGATCGTTGTAAGATGCCAGTGGTTCAGCTAATTCCCAAATCCCAGCTGTAGCACTATCATCGATATCACCTATTTGCCAGTTATCTGTGTTATTTTCAAAATCATTGAAATATATATCTGGTAAATCTCCTAGAATAAATAAAATTGAATTATCAGGGGCACTGGCAGGAAATGTTTGAACGATTCCCTCTGAATTAACAGCCATAATATAGTATTCAATAAGCATACCTTCGTATAATCCATCTAGGGATGTTGAATAAAAGTTGTTGATTCCTGGTGACATTTCTTGAGATACAAAACCTTCTCCAATATTGTAATAAAGCTCAACAGCATCAATAACTCCAGTATAGGCGCTAACATCTGCTGTAAATGTCAAATTATCATCTAAAAATGGAATGTCTTCGTAGGCATCATGAATAATATTAATACCACTTATACTTATGCCATCAATAAATGATACTCCAGAATTTGTAGGATCTAAGAAACTAGCCATTCCAAGATTCATGGCCTGATCAAACCTTCCATAACCATGATTATATTGCTGGGAACAATAGCAATCAGGTGAAGGATCACAATAATTAGTATAAATATAACTAGCAATACCTACTTGCCTCTTATTTTGATCAAAAAATGGTGATCCAGAAGATCCAGGTATTACTCTTCCATTATCATACTGGAATTCCCAATAATATCCACCAGATCCTCCAGCTACAACATTATCATTAGTAAAAGAAATTTTCTTTATATCTCCACCTGGATGATGGATTCCAACTGCTTCCTGGGGTGGCAAGGAAGATCTTGACCAACCGACATAGTAGGGATTATATGAATCTGGAATACTAGATGTTAATTCTAAAAGTGCAAAATCTGGACCACTATTAATATCTTCACTAACTAATAGATTTGACCCACTAACACTTTGATTTAATGACCCAGAAGTACCCGTACAACTACTACTTTGATAATTAAAATAAAATACATATCCACTCGCTGCTCCAGATACACAATGATCTGCAAATAAGATATAAGGAGTTCTATCATTTTGAGTATTATTTATTAATGAGGCTGAACATAACCCACCTCCCATTGAAACTCTAACCACTCCATTAATTTGGTCTCTCCAATTATCGCCTTCTGAACATATGACATTTGTATTACAATCTTCTCTATTTTCATCTAATGTCCCATAATAATTCATAATATCAGTATCATCATGAATTACTGAATTGAGATATAATCTATTTTGATCAAATTCATCAATTGGAGTAGTTAACTCAATGATAATTCGATCACTTTTAATGATTGATGTGGTTAATTTGTTAGATTCTTTATTGTTAAATTTTGTTAAAGCCCCTAAATAATTTGTTCTTTCTTCATCGTAAAAGAAAAGAGATGCATTAGGACTTAAATAAAAATCACTAAAATTAAAGCCTAAACCATAAGCACCATCTGAAGAAACTGATAATAATAAAGTGTATGTGTTATCTTGATTTAAAATGACCTCAGCCTCTGACATGAAATCAATATCAACAAGATATTCACGACCAAATTGAAAGACCATAGGATCAAAATTTCGATCAATAATAGTATTTGGATTAATCTGAACAGAATTAATTCTTTCAAATTGTTGATTGTAAAAAATTGGAGAGCCACCATACTGAATTTGAGCAACCAATAAATTAATATATATAGATAAAATTATAATTTTTCTCATGTTTAAATTTAAAAAAAAATATATAATAAACTCAAAATAGAATGTAATAATATGTAAGTATAGAGATTACTTTAATGGCATATATAAACAGAAAACCCCAATTCTTTATAAAAAAAGAACAGGGGTCTCCCTAGTGGCGGGAGCAGGATTTGAACCTGCGACCTCCGGGNTATGAGCCCGACGAGCTACCAGACTGCTCCATCCCGCGTCTGATTTTAATTGGAGTCAAACTTAGTTATACTTTTTTGATTAAACAATGGAAAATAAGATTACTCAGTTAATTTATATTTAATCTTATTCGATGATATATTTTTTGTTTTATCGATAAAACTTATCAAACTTTTATCGTCTATGGANACTAACATTTCAATTTCATCTAAATATGTACTTGAAATTATCTTGGCATTAAAATCTTTTATAAGAGATTTAAAGATACCTTCTAATTCATAAGTTAAAGAAAACAAAACTGTTGAACTTTGTATCCACCTGTAATNTTCTATGCTATCAATTGCTAACAATGTAGCTGTAGAATAAGATTGAATAAGTCCAGGTATACCTAACAAAGATCCTCCAAAGATTCTAGCTACGTATACACCTACATTTATTAAATTATTTCTTTTAATTTGATTTAAAATAGGACCGCCTGAACTACCTTTGGGTTCACCATCATCTGATGAATATTCATCAAGGCGATTATCTAAAAATATTCTATATGAACTGCACAAATGACATGCTTCAGGGTACTGGGTTCTATAAATTGAGATTAAATGTTTATGTTCTAAATGTGTTTGAATTGGATGTATAAATGAATAAAATTTTGATCCTCTAGAACTACAGTAGCCTTTACCTACATCATTAATAGTATTATAGCTCATTTAACATTTATAAAAGGTATAGTTATTTTATCATTAATTGATAATAAATAATATCCCGAAGATAAATCATTGGGTATATTTAAGGTTATTTGGTTTTTTCCGATACCAATATTTGAAATAAAATAATTTTGCACGATTCTTCCTTCTAGGTTATATAAAACTAAATTTACTGGTAATTCATTAGATGAAATATATGTAAAACCTATATCATCTCGCGATGAGCTTACTGGATTTGGAAAAACATTTGATACATAATTAGAATAAATGCAGGAACCATTATCAGTGTTTGCATATTCATTATAATTATCTGCATATTGGTCTGTACAGCCACCTATGATAACATTTATTTCTAAATCTACAATATCGGTATTCATATTATTGGTTATCATAAAAAACAATTTAGCTGGCTGACTATCAATTGAGTAGCTAAATTCATTCTGGTCCAATATATTTTGTGGTTGATTTTCACTATCTAATATCCCGCTCCAAAGATTATAATCTCCATTTGAAAAACTAGCATTTATAGATGAGTTTTGATATAAATTGATACCCCAAAATGATACTTTATCATCATCTATAATCATATTATATAAAAAATCTAAACTATCAAAAGAGGATTCAAATGTATAATTTGGAGGATCTATCTCTATTAATCCAGGGTGGTAATAAATGTCATTATTCATAGAATCGTATATACCACTATACATATTTCTAGACATAAAATCACCCCAAGCATAAGAAAAAGTTGTTTCATAATTTTCAACTAAAACCTCTTTTAAAACTTGAAATATTGTTTGGTTATTTGGACTTTCTGAATATCTCTCCCAAATGTCTCTAATAATTTTACTATTTAATTGAGACTGTGATCCATCAAGGTCTACAATTGTTGAAAGGTAATGTGCAAATAATGATAAACTATATCCATATGTTCCTGAAGTATTGTAATCAAAGGATCTGTCTGGGTTATTAAATAATGAATTTGAGCTCATATCAACAAAGTCAAGAAAATCAAAACAATTTGGTACAAATATATTTTCAAACCACATAGAGCTAAGTTCTCTAAAATAAGAATCATTAAAGTTAGGTTTGTAGCTATATTGAATTGCATGGAAAAATTCATGTGCTACAGTTAACCATAACAGTTGATTTGAATCTTCACAAAAATTGGACATACCTTGATAGCTATTTCTAATCTTTATAAATGTGCTACCGCCTGATTCATATTGTGTTTGTCCCCATAAATTTGTACTTAAATCCAAAACATAAATATCATAAATACCATCATCATCATTCGTCTCTTGTATAAAGCCCATCTGTTCGGTAAGTATATATCTTGAAGAATCAGCAGCTATACCAACCTGTTCAATATAATCTGGTATATCATTTTGATTTAAATCTAATAAACTAGGGGAATTTTCATTAGTGGTGTCATAATGAATTAAAAAATGTCCTGATGGTGAATGATAAGAATTCTCTAAGATAGGTCTTTCATCTCTTGTGATTTCATTTGGACATCTCATTTTATCATGTGAATGAAGAAATGAAAAAATAAATATTATATAAATGACTTTCATTTATTTCTGTCGAAAAGAAATTTTAACTGGTACACCTTCCAAATCAAGTTCATTTCGTAATTGATTTTCTATATATCTTTTATAGCTTATGGGTACTAAATCAGGATAATTCATGAAAATTGCAAATATTGGAGGAGAATGTCTCGTTTGTGCACTATACTTGATTTTTAAATGTTTTCCTTTTACAGCAGGTGGTGGATTATTATTTACTATCTTTTGCATTATTTCATTTAATAACGAAGTGGAAACCTTTGCTGTTAATCTTTTATATACATTCAATGCGCTCTCTAATATCTGTTGTAGTCTTAAATTATTTTTCACTGATGTAAATAAAATAGGATAATGTCTAGTTGCGCTGAACTCATAATGGATATCTTCCTTCATTCGCTTCATTGTAGAGTCATCTTTATCAATTAAATCCCATTTATTGACAACTATAATTAAACCTTTTCCTAAATTTATAACTGATCTAACAATATCTTTATCCTGTTTATCAAAACCTTTATTCGCATCTATCATTAGAGCTGTAACATTGCAATCTGTAACAACTTTATTCGTTCTAATTGCACTATAATATTCAATGTCATCATTAACTTTTGAACGTTTTCTCAAGCCAGCTGTATCTATAACTTTTATAACTTTTCCGAAATATGTTATATATGAATCAATAGAATCTCTTGTAGTGCCTGCTATGTCAGTTACTATGGACTTATCTTCTTTTAATAAAGCATTCATTAATGAAGATTTGCCTACATTAGGCATTCCAATGAGAGCGAGGTCTACATCACTTTTCTTGATATTAATTTGTTTATCAGTATTAGGAATTTTTTCAACCACAACATCAAGCATATCCCCTAAACTTCTTCCATGAGCTGCTGAAATAGGAACAGGGTCTCCTAGTCCCAATTGAAAAAAATTATTTACTTCTTGAATTTGATCTATAGAATCAATTTTATTAACCACTAGGATTGACTCTTTTTGAGAGCGAATAACCATATCAGCTAATATTCTGTCACTTGAAGTAATTTCATCTTTACCATCAACTAATAAAATTATTAAATCTGCTTCTTTGATAGCAATTTTTGCCTGATGTTGAATATGTTTATTCATTATATCTTTTTCTTTAGGCAAAAAACCACCGGTATCAATTATATCAAAATCACGCCCAACCCAATCAAATGTACTGTACACTCTATCTCTTGTAACTCCCTCAACTGGAGATACAATGGATTTTCTTGAACCCACCAATCTATTAAATAAGGTGGATTTCCCTACATTTGGCCTACCTAAAATTGCTAGAACCTTATTAGCCAACTATATTCCTTTCAAAAATTTCAAAAATATTATCTCTAGATACATTAAATGGAACTCCAAGTCTATCAGAAATTTGTTCTAAGGTCATATCATCTAATGTAAGAGTTCCCTCATCGTTTAAAATTCTATAACTAGTCCATACTGCTTCACCTAGAGGCTTACCTTTTAATGTAGAGATTATATCTCTTGCAGTAAGTAATCCTGTCGTCGTCACCATAGAACCATAAAAATCATTTTCAATAACATAGAAATTGATTTTAAGATTTTTTATTTTTGATAAAAATGGTAAAATTTGATTCTTAAATGTTTTTTCCATCAACTTTCCAGTTACTATACTAAATTCTCTAGGGCTACTAAAAGATTTTGGGAAATCTTCTTTCTGAATCTCAAAATCATCTAATAGTTTAGGAACCTGTCCAACACCATTTTCAATTAGATCATGAGGCTCATAATAATCTACATTAGGGAAATTCATATTTGATAGTATATACCACTCGTCCGAAAAATATATAAATGGTCTATTAGTATCAGCTCTAAATTTAGAGTTCAAATACTCTAATTGGGCCATCATTGATATTGCATAATCTGGTGTAACTACATCTATATTTCGAAGTCCCTCACGATGCTTAGTTAATCCTACCGGCACAATAGTTAATGAATTGAGTCCTGGATAAAATGAATATAAATCATTAATAGTTTTCATAAGATGAGCACCATCATTGATACCAGGCATTAATACAACCTGGGCATGTAATTCTATATTATTATCAACTAAAAATTTTAATTTTGAAAGAATATGATCATCTTTATTATTTCGATATAATAAAACTTTTTGTCGAAGTTCTGTATCAGTTGTATGAACAGAAATAAATAAAGGGGATAATCGTTGTTCAACTATTCGATTTAATTCTCTTTGACTCATATTAGTCATAGTAACATAATGTCCATGTAAATAACTAAGGCGAAAGTCTCCATCTCTAAAATACATTCCATCTCTCATCCCAGGAGGATTTTGGTCAACAAAGCAGAATATACAATCGTTCGCACAGCTTAATATTTTAAATTCTTCAAGCTCTATTCCAAGATCGTCATCAAAATCTTTTTCAATTTGAAAATCTTGTAAGATACCACCTATCCTAAATTGAACAGATAAATCTTCCTCAGTTACTTTAAATCTAAAATCAATATCATCACGAACTATTTCGGAATTGATTTTTAATAGCTGATCACCTACCTTAACTCCAAGGTTTTCCGCAATACTTCCTTTCTTTACTGATGTTATCTTCATATTTTCTATAAATTTTTTATTTATGCCTAAAAATACATCTTTCTTATTTTTTTTACATATTAATTATTAAATTGATANATGTTTANATCAAAAGCTAAAAAAGATCAATCTAAAGTTATTCTAAATGCAACCTCTTTACTATTAAAAGTTGCTGAAGCAGATCAGATTGTTACAATCGATGAAATAAAATTAACAAAAGAGATAATATGTGATTTTTTCGATGTTGATCCTGATAAAATGGATATAATTATAAAAAAGGCCAAAGAGACTAACAAAGCATCTATTGATTTATTTGAATCTGGTTCTGTTTTAAATGAGTATTTCTCAATTCAGGACAAAATTGATTTTATATTATCTATATATGAAGTTGCCTACATAGATAATAATTTTGATTTTTTGGAGCGTCATGTGATTACACAGATTTTAAATATATTCAATTTAGATAAAAGCAAAATCAAAGAAATAAATAAACGGTTTAGAAATAAATTATTGTAGGATTTCTTTTTCTTTATTCTCTTGAATTTTATTCAATTTATCGACATACTCATTAGTTAAATCTTGAATATTATCTAATTCGATTTTCAAATTATCTTCAGAAAGCTCATTATTTTTTTGGAGGGATTTTAATTGTTCATTGAAATCTCTTCTTATATTCCTTATTGATATGCGTCCTTCTTCAATAACCTTATGAACAACTTTTACAAGTTCTTTTCTTCTTTCTTCTGTTAATGGTGGTATCGAAAGTCTAATTATAGAACCATCATTGTTTGGTGTTAAATCAATNTCAGAATCTATGATTGCTTTCTCAATTGCTTCTAAAGCGTTTGGGTCATAAGGTTGAATGGTTATTAAATGTGCATCAGGAGTTGAAATTAACGCAATGTTACTCAAAGGGCTTTGTGTACCATAAAATTCAACTTTTATCGAATCTAAAAGAGCAGTAGAAGCTCTTCCTGTTCTAATTGAACCGACCTCAGAAAGATAATGTGCTACACTTTTTTCCATCCTTTCCTGACAATCATTGTAAATTTGTTCTGACATAGTAAATCTCCCTAGCTTATTATTGTTGAATATTTAGTTGAGCTTAGTGCTTTATTAATTGAATTATCTTTTTCTAAATCAAAAACTAATATTGGAAAATTATTTTCCTTACATAAAGTCACAGCAGTTAAGTCCATAACTTTAAGTTCTTGTTCAACAACTTCCTTATAAGAAAGCTTTTCATATTTAATTGCATTATTGTATTTCATTGGATCCTTATCATAAACCCCATCAACTTTTGTTCCTTTCATTATTACATCAGCATTGATTTCTATTCCTCTAAGAACAGCAGCGGTGTCAGTCGTAAAATAAGGATTTCCTGTTCCTCCAGCCATTATAACTATTCTACCTTTTTCAAGGTGTCTTGCAGCTTTTCTTCTTATATAAGGCTCAGCTAGCTGTGTTATGGTAATTGCTGACATTACTCTAGTATCGGCACCCAGTTTTTCTAAACTTGACTGAAGTGCAACTGAATTCATTATTGTTGCCATCATGCCAAGATAATCTCCTGCAACTCTATCCATTCCTTTAGCTGCGACAGACATACCTCTAAAAATATTACCACCACCAATCACAATACCAATTTGATATCCTTTATCATGTACATCTTTAATTTTTTTTGCATATTTTTCTAGTGCTGAAGGATCTAAACCAAAATCTTGTGCGCCAGAAAGCATTTCTCCACTTATTTTTAAAAGGAGTCTATTTGCGCTTTCTATAATCATATGAAATTATTCTTGGTCAGTAGTTTCTGACTTGGGAGCAGTTTCACCTAATTGAAATCTTGAAAATCTNGCNATAGAAATATTTTCACCAAGAGTTGCAATTGTTTCTGTTAATAAATCNCTAATGGATANATCTGGATTTTTAACAAAACTNTGNTCCATTANAACATTTTCTTGGTAGAATTTTTTCATTCGACCTTCTATCATTTTTTCAATAATNTCATCGGGCTTNCCACTTTTNTTAGATTGCTCNCGNAAAATATTTTTTTCAGATTCAATTNTTTCTTCNGAAATNTNTTCTTTNGTNACACTCATAGGAGATGCNGCTGCGATATGCATAGCTACATCTTTACANAAATTNTGNAATCCNTCTGTCCTAGCNACAAANTCNGTNTCNCAGTTNATTTCAAGNAAAACNCCTANTTTNGATCCTGGATGTATATATGGCATNATNACTCCATCTGAAGCAGACCTACCTACTTTCTTTTGAGCTTTAGCAATACCNTTTTTNCTNAGAACTTCCATTGCTTTTTTNGTATCACCNTTNGCTTCTTGNAAAGCCTTCTTNCANTCCATCATACCGGCACCTGAAAGCTCTCTTAANTCCTTAACAGNTTTAGCAGAAATCATGATTCAACAGTCTCCTTATTTTCANNAGTATCNGTATTNTCATCNATATCNTTTTTGCCTTTTCCTGTNTCTTNATTAATTGTACCNGTTATATANTCCATAATTAATTTGATGCATTTNACAGAATCATCATTNGCNGGAATTGGAAAATCAACTACATNTGGNTNAGTNTTNGAATCTATAATACCAAANGTTGGAATATCTAATGTNTTAGCTTCTTTNATTGCAATTGATTCAGTTATACCATCNACAACAAANATTGCTGATGGAATTCTTTTCATACTTTTAATNCCNCTNTGAAGNTCNGATAATTTCAANTTCTCTCTNTGAAGCATAACTGANTCTTTCTTNGTNATATTTTTGTANATTGNTGAAGACTCTTTCTCAAGNGTNAGNANTCTTTTNATACTTTTCTTTATAGTTGCAAAATTAGTTAAAGTNCCNCCNAACCANCTCTCAACNATATAATACATNCCACATGTATCNGCAGCTTCTTGAATNATATTTCTAGCNTGTTTTTTTGTTCCNANAAATAATATTGAGCCATCNTGCTTAACGATATTACAAAGCTCNTTNGTAGCTCTTTTTAAATATTTTTCTGTTTGNACTAAATCGATNATATGTATTCCATTTTTTTTAGATGAAATAAATTGCTCGAAATTAGGATTCCATTTACTTGAAGGATGCCCAAAATGAGCACCAACTTNCATAAGCATATCTGTATTAATTTGAATTTTAGNCATAGTCCTCTTCTTTAACGTTTTGAGAATTGGAATTTCTTTCTCGCNCCAGGTTGTCCAGGTTTTTTCCTTTCAACTCTNCGAGAATCTCTAGTAAGAAATCCATTTTCTTTTAAAATTTTTCTANANTCAGGNTNTACCTTTTCTATTCCNCTAGATATACCCAATCTAATTGCACCTGCTTGGCCAGAAAGNCCACCACCTTTAACATTAATATCTACATCATATTGNCCNTCAATTCCTAATACTTCAAATGGTTGCNTNGTAACAACTTTTAAAATATCTCTTCCNCCAAAATATGTATCAATATNTCTTCTATTNATTNTAATTTCACCTTTACCAGATGAAATCATTACCCTTGCAATAGAAGATTTTCTNCGNCCAACNGATTTCCATACATCACTTTTTTTAGCTGTCATTTATTATTAATCCTCTTACTNAATATTAAATTGTTTTGGTTGCTGAGAAACATGAGGATGCTCAGNACCGGTNTATACTTTTAAATGNTTAATTAATTTACGACCAAGTCTATTGTGAGGGAGCATTCCTTTNACAGCATTATAAATAATTCTTTCAGGATGNTTNTGTCGTAAACTTGANANNCTTACTTCTTTTTCNCCNCCNGGNAATCCTGAGTGNCTAAAGTATTTNTTTTGNNCNTCTTTNCTNCCAGTCACNACAACTTTCTCAGCATTNATNACTACNACNAAATCTCCCATATCTAAATTAGGTGTNNANTTTGGTTTCTTNTTACCTCTAATTACTTGAGCGATNTCTGAAGCAAGTCTTCCAAGAGTTTNATTGTCAGCATCAACAATAAACCAGTCTCTTTTTATTTCATCTTTTTTAATTGAACTCGTTAACATAATTGTCCTTTANATAAGATACAGCCANGAAATTTATAACATTGTCTAACTCTAGGCAAGAAATTAAGTNAAATTTTAAAAAAAGTTTTTTTTACATACCCAATAAAAATATTTTCTTAAAGTTCCAATCATTATAAATTTGTTTTCATTTCAAAAATAGATAAAGGTATATATATATATATGTTAAAAAGATATTTAGTTTTTTTAAGTTACTTGTTTATTTTCCCTTCATGTCAACATGATCATGAATTATTATCTTCAAGGTCATTCAAATTCAAATATTCGGTACTGATTAAATCTTCAAATGGTGAAAAGTTAGAAGCATGGATTCCATTACCATCTTCAAATGAAGTTCAAAATATTTCAAATTTAAATATTGATGCTGCAAATCTTAATTACTCTATTAAAACAGAACCTGATTTTGGTAATAAATACTTATATATTTTAAATGAGGATGGAACAAGTTCAGATTCTAAAATCTCAATAAGTTTCAACGTTAAACGTAAAGAACACAAAAACGTTAATTATAAAAATATAAATCCTGACAATTATTTAGATTCCTATACAACTGTTCCTATAGGTGGCGTTTTTTCAGAGGTTATTAACACCAATAAATTAAATAAAGAAAATATCTATGGAATTTATAAATATGTACTAAATGGTATGCATTATGGAAAACCTAAAAGTGCAAGTGAATCTGATATCTATTATTCTGGTTCTAATCCAAAGACTAATATGAAATGGCTTCCGGTTGATCAAACATATGGTTTAAAAGAAGTTACCCTTGATGAGGTTGCATCTTTTTATTCAAAAGCAAAATCTAATAACTCAAATTATGCTTTTGGCAATGGAAATTCAATCTATGCATGTGATATTGGAGTAGGAAATTGCACTGATTATCATTCATACTTTATGTCATTAAATAGAACACTCGAGGTTCCTGCACGTTTCCATATGGGTTTTCCAATTCCATCCGGCTCAAAAGGAAAAGTTAAAGGATATCACTGCTGGGCTGACTATTATGTTGAGGGAGAGGGCTGGTATCCTGTAGATATTTCTGAAGCCGATAAAGATCCTAGTAAATCTGAATACTTTTTTGGAACTGTTGATGAGAACAGAGTTGAAATGAATACTGGTAGAGATTTCATTCTTGAAGGTTATGATGCTGGACCTGCGAATCTTTTTATCTATCCTTTAGTTGAAGTTAATGATTTATCATCAAGTGATTTTTCTAATAATTTTAGCTATGAAAATAATGTTTGGCAATAAATAAATGGCTATTCTTAATGTTATTCTTGCAGCTGGTATTAGTTATATCGTTATGTTAGGTTTAAAGGATAGAGAACCTCCAACGGTTGAAATCCTTTTTCCAAAGGACAATTATGAATTTCGAACTGATAAGCAAATAAAAGTTTCAGCAAAAGATAACAAAGGTATTAAAGTCATTAATTATTACATTGATGATGTTTTATTTCATGAAGAAAATTCTGGAAATCCTATTTCTAATTCATGGAATCCATGTGAATTAAGACCTGGTTCGCATACCTTAAGAGTTGAGGCTCACGACTTCAAGAAACACGTCACTTCAACTGAAACTATAACGTTTAGTATTTCACCCGGCTTAAAATCTGATTGTAATGGTGATTGTGATGGCTCAGCAAGAATTGATGAATGTGGAGTATGTTCGGATGGTGAAACTGGTCATGAATTTAATTCTGATAGGGATTGTACTGGTACTTGCTTTGGCAGTGCGATTCTAGATGAATGTGAAATTTGTAGTGGTGGTAATACTGGATTAATACCTAATTCAGATAAGGATTGTCAGGGAGTATGTTTTGGAAATGCTTTTCTAGATACTTGCAATACTTGTAGCGGTGGTACAACTAACCATCTCCCAGACTCTGATATTGACTGTAATGGTGACTGTTTTGGTAAAGCTAAAATTGACGACTGCAATATATGCTCAGGGGGTAATACTGGAATTTCCAAAAATGGAAATATGGATTGTGCTGGTATCTGTTTTGGGGATGCATTCTATGATGATTGCGAAGTGTGTTCAGAAGGCACAACAGGCCACATTGCTAACTCTGATAAAGATTGTAATGGAGATTGTAAAGGCAAGGCTAAAATTGATAAATGTGGTGTTTGTGCAGGTGGAAAAACTGATTTAAAGAAAAATGCTGATATGGATTGTGCTGGAGTTTGTTTTGGAGATGCATACATAAATGAATGTATGTATTGTATTGGAGGGACTACTGGATTTAAAGACACTAACAATCTAGAAGGAGATTTTTCAGGTGCATATGGTCAAGATTGCAATCAAGACTGTAAAGGTAAGGCTATAATTGATGACTGCAACATTTGCACTGAAGGAAAAACCGACATTAGATTTAATGATGCTATGGATTGCAATGGCGACTGCAATTCTACATCTCCACTATGGGATGAGAGTTTAGGTGGTACTGCATACCTAGATGATTGTGGAGTGTGCTCTGAAGGTAATTCAAATCATCCGCCTAATATTGATAAGGATTGCAATGGTGATTGCTTTGGAACAGCTATTATTGATCCTTGCGGTGGGTGCACAGGTGGAAATACAGGTATCGAAAACAATCAATCTCTTGTAAATCATGGTAGAAAGAAATATGGATGTGGTGACTTATTATTTGTTATGGACATCTATTCATTAAAATACCCTAAAGATGAGTGTTCAGATTCAAAAATTATTAACAATGAGGAACAATTATCAAAATGCATAGATAAATACCTTGATTTAGGAGAAACGATATGGGACTCAGAGTATAGATTGACTCAGTATACTATTCCTGAGCAGAATATTGAAGGAGAATTCCCAGAATCTGCTAACTATACTACAAAATTAAGATATCTAGATATAAGTAAAAATTCATTTTGGGGAACGATGCCTAACAACTTTTGTGAAATAGATAAAAATGGAAAAGTGAGACTTGCAAAAAATAGATTTTGCCCTCCCTATCCTACATGCTTAAATGAAAATATAGTTTTATCTATGGATTTGCAAGAGATGAATGAAAATGCTAGGTGTTCCAAATAAAAATCTAATATTCATTAAAATCAAATTGAACTCTTATACCCATATGCATCAATAAATTATAGGCTCACCTTTTGCATCCCATCTTAACTTTTTAGAAATCATTTTATTATTTTCGTACAATACTTCCGATTGCTTTTTTCCATTTTCGTAATACCAAATCTCAATTCCATTTTTTTTTCCATCAATATATTTTACAGAGTTTTTTAGCTGTCCATTATTATAAAACGTATTCCATGAGCCATTCAGCTGACCATTTTTATAATTAATAATTGAAATTAATTTTCCACTATCATTCCAATTTTTAGAGACTCCATCTAACTTTCCATACTTATATGAAAGTTCATAGCTTTTTACACCATTTTCATGGTATCCTTTATCAATTTGAATACTAAGATCTGTATTATCTTGTTTAGATTGTTTAAAACATGAAAGGAATAAAAGCAGAAAAATCAGGTAGTACATGACTATTTAATTTTATTAGCATGAATTAAAAAATTTAATTCAAAATCATCATATATGAAGCGATCTCCCATGTCTGAAAAAAATGATTTTGATTTATATTTAATTCCAAATTTAGTTCTATCAATAATCATATTCCCATTAGCAATAGCTTTATCTTCTGTTAATTTAACTTCTACTGGAAATTCAATTACTTCTGTTATACCTTTAATTGTAATCTCACCCTTAAATAAATAATTGAAATTATTTTCATTAGACTCATATGGTATATTGTCTAATATTTTGAAAGTAGCTCTACTGAAATGCGCTACATCAAAGAAATCTTCATCATTCAGATGCTCAACAAGATAATCACTGTATTTTTTATTTTTAATATCAGTGTTTGTAATAGTTGTCATATCAATAACAAAATTTCCTTTTATTACATCAGATAAATCAGTGTCCTTGTAGCTTTGCACATTACCATACAAAATTTGTATATTTCCATCATGTTCACCTG
>PCDA01000016.1 GCA_002591605.1 Fidelibacterota bacterium | reverse complement strand
CATGTCAAGTCTAGGTAAGGTTCTTCGCGTTGCATCGAATTAAACCACATAATCCACCGCTTGTGCGGGTCCCCGTCAATTCCTTTGAGTTTCAATCTTGCGATCGTAGTCCCCAGGCGGAGCACTTAATGCGTTAACTCCGGCAGTGAAAGGGTCGAATCCCCCACCACCAAGTGCTCATCGTTTACGGCGTGGACTACCAGGGTCTCTAATCCTGTTCGCTACCCACGCTTTCGCTCCTCAGTGTCAGTATAAATCCAGTAAGCTGCCTTCGCCTTTGGTGTTCCTCCTAATATCTACGCATTTCACCGCTACACTAGGAATTCCGCTTACCTCTATTTCACTCAAGACTGATAGTATCAAAACCGTGCCAATGGTTAAGCCATTGTATTTCAATTTTGACTGGTCAGTCCACCTACGAGCCCTTTACGCCCAATGAATCCGGACAACGCTTGCCCCCCAGGTATTACCGCGGCTGCTGGCACCTAGTTAGCCGGAGCTTTCTTATAGGGTACCGTCAAGCAAATATTGTGTTAGAATATAAGCATTTCTTCCCCTATGACAGATCTTTACACTCCTAGAAGCTTCTTCGATCACGCGGCGTTGCTGCGTCAAGGTTTCCCTCATTGCGCAAAATTCCCCACTGCTGCCTCCCGTAGGAGTCTGGGCCGTATCTCAGTCCCAGTGTGGCTGATCATCCTCTCGAACCAGCTACTGATCGTTGCCATGGTAAGCCATTACCTTACCATCTAGCTAATCAGACGCAGGCCCATCTTTAAGCAAGAGCCGAAGCCCCCTTTGATTCAAAGAATATTATTTGGTATTAGCGTTCGTTTCCAAACGTTATCCCAATCTTAAAGGTAGGTTGCCTACGCGTTACTCACCCGTCCGCCAGTTTACTTGTTATCCGAAGATAACGTTCTCCTTAGACTTGCATGTGTTAAGCACGCCGCCAGCGTTTGTCCTGAGCCAGGATCAAACTCTCCATTGTACTATATTATAGATCAATAGATCATTTTATTTTATTTGATTTCATTGTCGTACAAAAGTTGACGTTGATTACATATTTTACCTTGTAAACATTTTCCCAACAATTTCAAAAAACATTTAAATACTAAAAAAACAACTTAAGTATTAGTGCTACTGAATACAGCCTATCAATTTAATGACATCTAATAGATAGATGCAAACAAAATATATATTTTTTATTTTTTTAAATCAAACTTAGTAAAAATGAATAGCAGGGGTCCGCATTCCCCTGCTATTCATTATAAAATAGAAAATTGAGTTACTACTAAATTATTTTATACTACTACTTAACTAAAAGCATTTTATTAACTTCAACAAAATCACTTGAAGTCATTTTATAAACATACATTCCAGCAGCTACAGATAAACCTTCATTATTAGTAGCATCCCATACAACGCTGTATGAGCCTGGTGTAGCAAAGTCAGCAACTAATGATCTTACTTCTCTACCCATCATGTCATAAACAACTATACTTACATCTCCTGCAGTTGCAATAGAGTAATCAATTGTGGTAGTTGGATTAAATGGGTTTGGATAGTTTGCAGATAAAGAAAACTCTAATGGTTGTTCATTATCTAGTGTTCCATCGCCAACTGTCCATGAAGATGCAATGAAAGATGACTCAAGAGCCGCTGCACCAGTATCAGACAAAACCATTCTAGTATCATCACTATCACACGCAGCATCGCCATCAGACTCGCAATCCTCTACAGCTGTTACGCTTACAACTGTTCCTGCCAATGCTGTATCATATGTTCCAGTCAAAGTAATAAAATCACCCATTCCAGCTGAAATTGTTGCTCCAGTCAAACTAAACCCAATAACTCTTCCAGATGCATTTGTACTAACCATAAATCCAGAATCTGTACATGCACCACCAGTAGCATCAGCAAGCATAAATGCACCATCAGATAAAAGGTCAAACTGAAACCCTGCAACTTCTACATCAAAGTTATACCCTAGTGTAAAAGATACATTTCCATTACCATCATCAGTAACATTTGAAACGTGTAGTGTATTAGCTGCAAATAAAGAACTTGCAAACATTATTGTTAAAAACATATTTCTCATTTTTTTCCCCTTTTCTATTTTAATTAAATTTGTTGCGCAGAAAAATTAAATAAAATCTAACTGCGCAACAAGATATAAATTACTTTATAAGCATAACCTTCTGCGACACTGTCACATCGGCATTATTTGCTTTAATTATATACATACCACTTGACAAATCGCTTGCATTCCAGGTCATACTATAAACACCTGCATTCATAGGACCTTCGTGAATCATATCAACAACTTGTCCATTTACATTATATACCATAATAGAAACATCACCTGCACTACCAACATTAACGTTAAATGAAGTAGATGGATTAAATGGGTTTGGATATGCACTGCTTATCTCAATTGCACTAGGTGCAATGATGTTAGATGTAATATATCCTTCTGTATTAGCAGCTACAGCTTCTAGAACTTCAAAGCTGCCTGATGCTTGAATCAATTCTCCATTTAAAGGAGTAATAATTACAACTTTAGTAGTATTGCCATCTGTGTTATATGCTGCAACTCCATCTAGGATAGTTTTAGCGGTTAAGTTCATTGAAAACTCTTCATTGTGAGAAAGAGTTAACTCGATAGCACCCACTTGACCATCAGCATCCATCGAAAGATTGTTGTCGTTTACAATAAGCGTTGCTGATGTTGCCATAACAGTAACATCCCTAGGGCTTAGAATGATATTAACAATCGCCAAAATATCTAAAACATCTACATTGCCATCTGCGTTGAAATCTGCAGCTAATAATGGATCACCTTCAAGCTCATTTCCTAAGATATGAACAATTATAGATTGAATGTCTAAAACATTGATAGAGCCATCACTATTAACATCCCCTGCAACCCAACTTTGTGTGCAATCAACTGGGTCTGGCTCAGTATCTGAAGTAACCTCAACTACTGCTCCATAAACTCTATTCATATGATCAGCACCAAGCAAATCTCCAATTTCATTAAATCCCCAGTTTGGCATTTGATACATAAACATCATAGCATCTTCAGTACTATATTGAGGAGCATGAACATACATCTCTTCTGGACCGCACCAAAGAAGTCCAGTTGGACAAACGCCACCCCATTCAGCTGGATAATCATTTACGTCGTCCATAGAATCAGTTGCATTAATAGGATTCCACCATGTTTTACCACCATCCATAGATTTGTAAACATAGATATCAGCACTCGTACCCGCATAATCATAAGTATCATCACATGGGTCATCGTTTCCAAAATCATCTGCGATCTCACCACATGCATAATCGTTATGTTTGTTTAGTGCAACCCATACTACATCCGGATTATCTTTTGAAAAAGACAATGTAGCCATTGATTCCCATATAGTTGAGGCACCATCATTTGCATTAAACACCCACGTATCTGACATACTAGCGACCATTGACCAGTTCCAGCCAGTTTCAGTATTTACTTGACCAGGATTGTCTAAGTAGTCAGAATCAATAGTGAAATGGTACCAACCAGTTTCAGCCATATCAAAAAATACATAGTAATCATCTGAAGGTATAACAGACATTAAAATATGAATATCTCCGTTTGCGTCAACCTTATAATCAAAGTCATAATATGAAAAGAAATCAATAATAAAATACTCATAGCCACCACATTCATCAACGAGTGTTGATGGGAATGAACTGATCATATCTGCCCATAGATCATCACCTAAATAATAAAAACTACATGGATCACTAGCATCTGGGCCACTCCAAGTTAATCCGTAGTCATTTGTAACCTTAAAAATTGGTTGGTGATAATTTGAAATTTCACTAACACCTGTATCAGCTCCAGGGAAGTAACCAATAATTCCCATCACTCCAAAGCCATCGTCGCCCATACTAATCATTGGAGGAGTGTTGAAACTTCCTGATGCATCTCCAGCTGTTAAGCAATTAGCTTCATCAATAACAATCTGCTCTTCCCCCATTACGATATAGCCATCTTCTACAACATCAGATCTAAAATAATAGTTATTACTTCTTGTCCAGTCAGCAGCACTTACACCAACAGCTAATTCGTCATTTTCGTCCAAAAACATATCTGGAGAAGCAGTCCAAAGATCTTTTGTTTCATCCCAAAGAAGATCAAGACCAGCTGGATATGTAAATGAACCAGTAGCTCCTGAAGGCCAACCTAGGTCACCATAAGTCCAATATATTCTTCCACCGTACTGAGATCCTCCAGCTTGAGCGCCAGTGTATTCATTCCATAGAACGTATGGATAGTCTTCACTAGCCATAACGCTTGGGTAACGTGCTTGAGCCGTAGTCTCACTACCATTACCAACTCCTGCACCCCCACCCCATGGCGGGTTACCGTTGGCGTTTAAATTAAAATACGCGTCCCATGCTTCACCATCTTCAGTTACTGCGCCTCCAAGCTGCCCATGAGTTGTTCCAACTCCACAATACTGCCTGTAAGACATAATCATATTGCCATCATCATTCCCATCAATAGGTCTAGTAACACTACTTACTAAGCCATATCCATTACCCGATGAATCAACTAAAACTGACAATGCACCATTCCTATTTTCATGTCTGTAGGGCTTATTCCAATATGAAGCGCCTCTAGCTTCAAGTGTTGGTTGATTCTCTACTAGTCTAGATCTTTCAAGCTTTTGCATTTTAACTGCTTTTGTAGATCGAAGAGGAGTCTCTTCGGCAAAAACAGAAGCAAACAAAAACACACTACCTAGTAAAGAGATAAAAATACGATTCATAATACTCTCCTTGGTTTGAGTTAAAGTTAAATTCATTTAAAAATTATATATTAATAATCATGTTAACCATCTGTACAACATCAAGAACGTCAATATTACCATCTTCATTCATATCTGCAGCGCATCCTTGCACATCGTCAGGAGCACTATTTCCAATGATAAAGTTAACAACTTGGACAACATCTAATACGTCAACATTTCCATCAATATTAACATCGCCAGTACCACACTGAACTGTTCCACAGTTTACCTCATCAAGCAATGCTCTTATCATTACATTGCCAGCGACAGGTAAGAAGTCTCCTGAAGAGTTCTCTTGTGAGAACCCGGCATCTGAGCTCGTATCTACGCCAATGCCTCTAGTAGAACTAAACTCTCTAATGCCAAGCCAAAAATCGCCTGATACTGATAGAGCTTCATCGAATAAATCATACTCGTTCCATCCTGAAACAAGTCCACCGGCAACGACCTGGCTAAACAGCTCTTCACCAGGAGTTCCAGCGTTATCAGCATGCATTTTAATATAAAATGCGCCCGCATCTTCCTCTTGATACCATTTAAATCTTACTAGCTGCTCACCATCAGGACACGCAGTAAACTTAACCACTGTTGTCTTTCCTGATCCAGCATTCCAAAAGATATCTGCTAATCCATCATCATACGAAGCTTCGTATACTGTATTTGAAAATGGGGTCACATATACAACATCAGAAAATTCACTTTCAGTGCCATCTTCATAAACAGCAGTTACCTGATAGTAATATTCAACATTATTATCCAACCCTGTGTCAACATAAGAAGATGTACTTAAGTTGGAGGCTATAGGCGATGGATTTCCATCTCTGTACAAATTATATAATACATTAGCACCAGTATAGCTTATATTTCCACTAACACCCCATTCTCCATCAGTAAGAGTACTTCCTTCAAAGTCGATGTAGTTATTCCATGTATCCCATTCTGAACCAGTTAACACCATACTATTTGTGCTAACAGGTGTGGTGTCTAAACCAGCTGCAACTTCTGGCGATATTTGATGCCCCAAAACAAATGAATTGGAAAAAGTCCAATTTACTTCAAATGTATTCTCGCCCGGCTGTAACGTAACCTCTTGTGAATAAGCAGGCTCATTACTAAATAGAGTTCCAAATGTTCCAAATGCTCCAATTAATGTAGATACAGGACTAGAATTTACACTATAAATTGTAACACTATTTACAACCACATCTCCAAAGACATCAATTCTCTCTCCAACCCAGCCTGTTCCTTGAGTCATGCTAATTCCGCCATCTGCTGGGAAAATACTATTATGATATACAATATCATCTGTTCCCGACTCATTCATATCTGTCCACGAAAGAGTAACTTCAGAGTCTCCACTATCAGCTACTAGGCCAGCTGGTGTGGCATAATTTCCACCTGAAATTTTGTAGATTCTAAAATCATCAATCCAAAGACCAGTGCCCTGACCTCCAAAATGATTATCATCGTATCTAGAACTGATTTTAAATAAAACAGATTTTTCAGCAAATTCTGAAATATCTAAAAACACATTGGCGCCATCGTTGAAAGGCATTCCTGGTAGATAATTCTCCCATCCAAAAGATCCAGGTCTATATTCACCTCCTTGATTTATACAATCCTCTGCAGTATCTACCTCAATTTCTGCTCCAGTTGAAGTACTGTAGCAACCACCATTATAATCATAAAATTGGTCAACCCAAACTTCAGCTGTTGCTATTAAAGTACCATCATCTTCACCAGAGTTTGAATAAACTGTCCCTGAATCATTAGAAATTACAATATTATCAACTTGATATCCTGTTTCAGGATACTCAACCCCTTGGCAGTCATCAAAAGTAGCATAGCAAGGGTCGGACATAAATGCAAATCTTACTACCAATTCAGATCCATCATATGAAGATAGGTCACATGATACATTTTGCCAATCTGATTCTCCAGCCCAGCCAGGCATACACCCATATCCATTCCATGCTGAACCATAACCACATTGGAAATCATATGGAACGCTGCAATTAATTGCCATAAAATCACCACCATCAACAGAAACCTGAACATTAGCTTGATCCCATCCATCTAACTCAGGCCACTCAGGAACTGCTCCTGCAGCTCCCGCAGCACCTTCAATAGACCAAAACATATCTGCTGAAACAACCGAAGATGAGGTAGCTAGAAAGGATGGCGTATCTAAATGCTGCACCCAATTATTAAGATATCCACCTATATCCGTATCTGCAGCCCACCAACTTGATCCGTCTGGTGAATTAACATCAGTAGTCTGCCAAGCTATTTGGGATGGGTCCATCATTGCAACCTGAAAATAATCTGCAAGAAGAGTAGATTCATCTACATCTGGTGTATCAGGATCATCTACTCCTTGCGTATAATCAGGCATATCTGTTTTTACATAAAAACCAAAATGCATTGTCTCTCCATCACCCAATGAAGGAAGTTGATATTCTGGAGAAAAGATTACATTAAAGCTATCAAAAGTTTCATCTGTGTTAGGAGAATTTAGACTTGTATTGGGACTATTAGAATCTAATGTTGAAACTTCCCAGCCAGACCCTCCATTGGTTGACCAGCCATGATCGCCTTCAAAATCTTCAGTGATTAAATCAAATTCTTCGCGCGAAGTATTATTTGTATTACGCATGTGAATGTCTGGGATAGGGATTTGAACGGTTTCTGTACCAACATTTAAGCTTACTGTCTCAATGATTTCATTGTTAATAAAACCGTTATCTTTTGAAAAACCAAAAGAAAAAATTAAAGTAAAAACAAAAAATATACTTCTATAATATCTCATACTATCTCCTTTTATTGAAATAATTTATATTTATTAGTAAAAAATTATCACCCATTGATATTTTACGAATTTTTTTTTGAATTTTGAATAATAAAATGTAACAATAAGTTAGAACCCTAAGCCGATTCCAAATTGATGAGTCACATCTAAAACATCATAATTAACAAAAGCGTAATCTAGAACAATCCTATTATAATCAATACCAAATCCAAAACTCATTCCTGCAGTATCATGACCAAGATGAGTTCCCATTCTGACTGAAGCCATATTGTTCCATGTGTATTCTAAGCCCATAGTTCCGTAAACAGTATAGTCAAGCGCATTGATACCATCCATTGCAAATGTTAATTTATGCATATCACCCATATTTATAAATTCTGAATTTGGCCCAATAATATCATTCTTAACTCCAAGTCTAAATGTCAATGGAAGACTAAACTTTTCGGTTATTCTAGATAATTTTTCATCTGGGTCAAGGTCTGAGTCGACAACTATTTCTAATCCCTCGCCCTTATATTCTACTTGAGGGCCAAAATTACTTACCGACATTCCGAGTACCATTCCATAGATTCCAGTATCAAAGTTTGAGCCTAGATCAACAACAAAGCTTTGCATGTATGTAGTATAAATTTGCTCTCTTAAATATTTTAAAGAAAAACCTATTTTTAGTCTATCTGTCAATATTTTGGTATAAATACCCCTCAAACTAAGACCTGTAACACTAAAAGTCTCACCAAATCCATTTGGCTGTTCAACTGTCGTAACATCCATTTCACCTGAATCCATATAAAATAAATGCAAACCCACAAAATCTGACTCTGTTAGTTGAGTAGCATAACCAAGAACATTATGCGTAATCCCTGCAACATAATTAGATTTTGACCAAAAAGTATCTGATCCTTGAACAAAACCAATAGAGGCAGGATTATACGGAGCTGCATATACTCCATTTCCAGCTGCTACATGCGCCCCACCCATTCCTATAGCGCGAGTTCCAGTTTCAAGCTTCAGCCAATTACCGGCACAAGTTCCTACCTTTGTCACAATGTCAGGAATATTTCTAAAGTTCGCTGATAATAATCCAATTGAAAATATTAATACTAACAATCTTGTTTTTGCTACCATACTCTACCTCACTATGGCAAACTTGCCAATATGTTTATGTTTATAATTTTTATCTTCTATCGTATAAATATATAATCCAGGAGAAACTAAATCCCCATTTGCATTTTTTTGATCCCAGAAATAATTTCCATAGTAACCATCACTATTCTGAAACTGGATGGTTTTTACNCTCTCGCCAGATACAGTAAATATATTAATCTCACACTCAGTAGGGAGCTTACTAAATCTTAATTTATGTTGTCCTGAAGATTCATTGTATCCAGAGTGCCTCATATAAGGATTTGGACTAACCGTAACCTCTTCAAGCATATCTTCATCAATACTAGTTTTTACTCCNAGTTGGCTTAAGTCTGCAACCCAGTTATCTCCATCAGCAAACCANGTCCAAGGCTCAATNATTAATTCAATATTATCTGAATCAAAATTACTCCAAGGATATACTGCCTTCCATGGGTTGCCATTATCCACTCCATCTCCATCTGGATCATATGGCGCTCCAGGAGTTACTCCAGGATTAACATCTGTCATTGCCTGCCATTTCGTTTGACCATAGATAACAAATTTCCCCTCATCATAAGCAAAGTTTTCATTCCATGGATCAGCATTTAANAAATTAATTAAAACAAAGAAGTCATAACTAAGCTCTAATGAATAAGTAGCTTCAGGATGAGGCGTTGTATTAAACTTTGTTGTAACAGTATCCTCTACAAAAACAACATCTTCATACATTGTCCATACACAATCGCAGTCACCCACAAAATCATCAGTTCCTTCTGGCTCACATCCAGAAGCTGGTCCATANAGTGGATCATCAGCGCTTCCACCATTATTAAAACCTCTATCAATGTGTCGAAGCCCTACATAACGCTCAGTTGTCATATTGTAGACTCTGAAAGGCAATAGAGTATTCCTACTTGAGTTTTGACAAGAAAAATCAGCATTTGCACCGCCATCCTGCTGAACCTCAAGTGCTTCATACTCTGCCTCTTTGCTAAATTCTATTTTATANCTGTAAGGCGGTCGATTATTAAATGTTGTAGGGCTATCGTATTTTAAACTATAATTAATTCTTCTTGATAATTGCTCATCATCATTATCTGGTATAAAAGTTTCGCCGATTATAGGAGCATAATACTCAGCTCCAGGNCCTTCATAATAAATAATATTATCAAGATCACTTATATTTAAAATATAATATGACTGGCCATATTCTCTCCATGGATTTGTAAATTTCATTCTAGTTCCAGAAAGAAAGTCACTCCAATTTAAATCCTGACCAATATCATCTACATATAAAATCTCCATACTTTCAAGAGCATAATTAGGTTGAACTATCATATTATTAATTTCATCTAGATAAGTTCCAGGCAGATCTAAAAGAGAATCTCTTTCAGAATTTAAAAGCGGGGCATAAGGTATATCAATAGTTGAAAGGGGTAGTTGAGTTAAGTTATCAACATAATATGCATACAAGGTAGGGTTCTTTGTCGATAGACCTTCAAAATTATTATAGTTCTCTTCTTCAGCTTGTATTTCAAACTTAATTGAGGCTGGCTCTAAGTCCTCAATATTAACAAGCTCATACTCCACGAGTGCATTACCATAATTTGATTCCCCAGGAGTAAAAATAATTTCTGTATCGGAGGGGTCGGGGAAATTTATATCACCAGCATAATACCCCGGAGTTACAGTTACCATATTATCTTCTCTATCAGATTCCAGAGTTGCAAATCCATTACCATCAATATCAATAAACTGAATTGGGTTTGATTCATACCACAAGGTTTCGCCTGAAGCTGGATCCTGATAGGTTGTCCAAATTCCGGTATCATACGATGTTAGCGCATATGTATACTCAACACCATCAACAACGGATGTATCTACAAAAGAGTATACAAGGCCGTTGTTCTCTCCAATGTTGATCCAGTAGGAATAGGGGTCATACCCTGAAACATCAATCCCTCTATTATTTTCAGTGCAAAATCCTGCTGAGAAATTACATCTAGATTCATCTTCGCTTTGAGTATAATCCCATTGCCTGAATGGCTTCCAGCCTGCAAATGCGCCGGTATCATCATAAATTTTATCACTATCACTTCCCCAGGTGTCTCCACCATCAGTACTCTTATAGAGTTTATACCCTTCAAAGTCATAATATCCTGTTAAATAATCTTCTGAGTTCTCTGCAGAAGAATCCCAACTTAAAATCACTTTTTGATGCTCTGTCCTTGTTGAAAGTGTTGGAGAAAGTGGCTTGCTAGGNTTTCCGAATTTAATTATTAAAGTATCCTGAGTTGAAATATTTTGACCATCACTTACAAAAAGCGTGAATTCAACTTGACCATTCATGTCGCCATTAAAATTGGGTCTCACAAAGCTAATAACTGAACCATCTTCCTCTTCATAGACTATTGCGTCATTTGATAAATGACCAGATATTTCATTCCATGTGTAAGAAAGAGAGCCTCCATCAGGATCCGATGAAGATAATCCTGAGACATAAACTTTTTGACTATCATCCCAAACACCATTTCCGTTTATATCAATAAAATTCTCTCCTGGNGTATAAGCCTGATCTCCAATATCATCAAACTGCTCACCATCTACACATGCTTCACCTAAAGACCATCCAATATCATTACACGTGTATTCTCCATCACCCATATCTACAAATGGCTCAGAAGCGTCCCACTGTTCATTGCCATTCACATCAATATAATCTTCACCTTCAGTGTAAACAAAATCACCAATATCATAAAAAACTTCACCTTCACTCCATACTCCATCANCTTCATCAGTATAATTTTCAGATTCAAAGTAAACAAGAGACGGGTATTGCTCTAACCAGTCACCATCAGACTGTAATACTACGCTAGAACTTGCCAATGGACATAAATTATCTCCAATTGTAATACTTACCGTTTGCTCGGTTGACTCAAGTAACCCATCAAATACAACTAAACCAAACTGATATGTTCCTGGAATAACTCCTATTGTACTGAAGCTCGGCTGCTTACGGTTTAAATCTGACTCATCTATCAATCCGTTAGTATCTATCCATTGATACGAAATATTACCAGTCTCTGTAGTGGAGGGCGATGCATCTAGCGTAACCTGTGTGTCACAAATGTCACCATTAGAATCCAAAAGAAGGGCGTCTGAAATATATGAAGGGTTAGNTACTGGAGGGCTCGAAACATAAATAATAACTTCGTTATCACAAGATGTGCAATTATGATTAAAAATATCGTTAAATGTGTCTCTATCAAAAACATCCCACTCTGATAACGCAGAGGATTCCCAGTTAGTATTACCGGAAACCACTGTAGATTTTCTAATCAGAGTATGATCTTTTGTAGTACCTTCTCCAACATCCCATCCAGAACTTGATACGTCCTCATCGTCACCTATCTTATCAATAATCTGACCATCTTTTAATAATGCGACTGGCTCATCTCCAGAAATCTTGACAAGCCTATCCCAAACTACATAATTTTGACCAATAAAATCAAAATCTTCTCCCTCTCCTTCACGAATGATCATAAGAGATTCATTGGGATTTAATAATCCAGGGTCAACTCTCTGCATATAGTCGCCATCCAATTGAAGATTAGAGTTAATATTAGTCATACTTGAATCAGAATTAAAAAGCAGAACCCAGAAATCAGTATCCCATTCCTCTTCTTCAGTATTGTAATTAGGTTCCCAAGTCATATCACTCTCGCTTTTTAAAATCCAAAGCTCATAACCAGTCAAATCTATAGCAGAATCAGTACCATTAAAAATCTCTAAATATTGATTCGGACTTCCTCCATCATGATATTCAGAAATAAAAATATCTGAGGCAGAGTTTGGGGGAGATGTATTTCCATTATTATCAGTAACATCTAAGGTGAACGAAAGCGTACTAGCTTCATTTGGAGCTGTAAATGAAGGGGTCGCAGTATCTGAGCCAGTAAGTACAATGCCGCTATTTGACGTCCAATTGTATGAAGATNTGGTTCCATCAGTGTCATAGGAAGCACCTCCATCTAATTGAACCTGCGAACCTAACTGAACGACTTGATCAGAGCCTGCATCAGAAATAGGATTCTGGCTCAAAATAAAGCTAAATAGAAATATTATAGTTTTTTTCATTAATACCTTTTTAAATCTTATCTTACTATTGCAAATTTTCCTATGTGACTACACTCTGACTGTCTGCTACTACCTGATTCAGCGTCCAATGTGTATATGTAAAGCCCTGGAGATACCTCTTGATTATTGACAGAGCGTAAATCCCAAAATGTAATACCATCACCAGCATTTTCATGAAGCTCATTTTGCTCCCAAACTAACTCACCTGTGACGGTGTAGATTGAAAGAGTATATTTTTCTGGAAGGTCCATGAATGAGATTCTTCTTTTATATACTGTTTCATTTAAAGTCGACCTTCCGAAATAAGGATTTGGAATAACTCTAACACTATTGCAATCCATTCCAGTGTTTTGAGCGCCTGGAATTGCTGTTACAAAATTCATATCCAGTGGAGTTGAACCTCTTGAAGATTCAATAAATTGATAACCATTCGGTCGGGCCCATGAATCTGGATTGGCAGTTATTTGTGAGCTGTCAGGAACTCCTGTATCATAAGAAACTACTGAGTAAGTATACTCAATACCATTCAGAACATCTGTATCAACATAATAGTAGTAACATTCATTGATATCATTACCATCAAAATCCTTAGAGCAATCTTCGCCGCACCTCGAAAGTGAATCATTTAAAGTAGCATCATAGTACATTCCACAATCCTGACCCGAAAGCTCATCAGGCATACCCGTATTGCTACCTAAATCAAACCAGGGGGCAAGAGGATCAAAACCAGATACATCCATCGCTCTATGAGTATCGGTTTGTCCGTTTGATAAAATTATATCTTCACAGTTTCCAATCTGGGGACTTTTCACGCAGTGATAATAGTCATCCTGATAGGATAAATCAAATTGGATAAGGGGTCTCCAGCCTACCTGTACTCCCGTATTATCAAAAATCTTATCTCCTTCTGTGCCCCATGAAACTCCATCATCGGTACTCTTGTAGATTTTATAACCTTCAAAATCATAATAGCCTGTTACAACATCCTGAGACGAATCTGCAGCTTGATCCCAATACAATTTGATGTACTCATCGCCCACTTCACTCTCTACATGAGGGATAGTGGGAGAGGTAAACCCTTGATATTTCGCATTATACATCACTTGGGCGAACTCAGCATTTGCTAGCAAATCATCTATATTCTGCCCAAAAATAATACAAAATGAAAAAGGAACAGAGTCTTGAGCCGCTAAATCAAATGGACCTGTTGTCATTTCCATTACACAATCTAATCCAAATGGCTCTTCCTGGAAAAGTTCAGTTTGCTTTAAATCTTCGACGTTGTCGAAATGAGGGTTGAAGTTAGGGTCTAACTGATCAAGACTAGGGTCTGCATGAAAATACCACTCCTTTTCATTGTCAGATAAATTAGTTGTATCTCCTGCCATTACCTTATACTGAATCTCTTCTTTATTCCTAGCCTGATCTTTGCCAGGGTCTCCAGCGCAGCATCCAGCAGTACCCTCGGCGAAGACAACTCCAGGCCTATTGTACCAGCTGAACCAATGCCAGTCTGTCATTTTTAGTTTCTCACCGGCATATATATCTGTAATTCCATCCTGGTCAAGATCGACGTTATCAGTAGCAATCGGAGAGTCGAGCATCTGAACTGCAACGAGACCAAAATCAGTACCCATAGCTGGAGCATCGGGATCCATACTGTGTCCCATTCCTGCATTGCTAACCCCGTCCCAATCGCCGATGGCTGCAATACTTACTCTAAGCTCCTTGCCATTGATAACTGGACAGCCGTCAGGATAATACTCATCGGATGTTTTACAGTCTATATATTCCATAAAATCATCTTCGTTGGTGTGCACGCTGAAGTTTCCATAAATATCTGTACTTAAAACATCTGCATCCATATAAAATCCAAGAGATAAATTTTCATAATCAAAGCCTTTAGCATCATTGAGCTTTGTCCCATCTGGCATTACCATGTCATCACTTTCATTGTGTACCCATACCGTTGTAAACATGATATCTTCAGCAAACGATACTCCATATGAATGAGCAGTTGATTTTATTTTAAGCCCTAATGGATATCCAGTTTGAATATAGTCATTATTACTATCAACTAAATTCCCCCTATGAGCCCATCCGTCATCAAATTCCATATAAACATCATTGTCTGAGGTA
>PCDA01000015.1 GCA_002591605.1 Fidelibacterota bacterium | reverse complement strand
GTGGAATAATATTTGGATTATAGATGATTTAGTAAATGCTGATACAGATGGTAGTGGAAATATGGCACTTCATCAGCCTAACTTAGAGACTTGCAGAGGTGGTAGTAATAATGTATTAGGACTAGTTTCAGGAGCAAACATAGTAGTAGCAAATACTCCTGAAAATGGGGCCAACAATGGTTGTCCTAGTGGCAATTGCCCTGATCCAACTCCCTCGCATGGAGTGAGAATTAATGCACATATGATTGCACTAAATGAATCTTTTGTAGCTCATTATTGGCAGAATTCATCAAATTCTATACCTACTAACCCAGGATGGGTAGGTAATATTTATGATCCCTATTTTACCCCTAATGATGAATTTGATAGAGATACTGGATTTCCTCCATGGGCAGATGGAAGAGGAAGAAATACTGCTAACGGAACTGGTGGCAGTGATAGAAGANNTCCACCNTTACATTCTACTTTGGGGTGGTGTATGTCAAAGATATAGAGGATATGTTCAAAGAAATCCTACAAGTCAATATGGAAATCAATTATGGGTAGGCTATCAGATTAAAGATTATAACTATGATGACAACTTATTATGTGGAGGACCACCTGCATACCCNGTCGTAGAATGTAAAGGTGGAAATGGAGAAATTTCNATTAATATAGTTTCAGCAAAAACATCAAAAGGACTAGAATAATGTCAATTAGTATTGATATAGGAACAAGTGAAGTTAAACTAGTAGAATTAAATACAGTNAATGATGATGCTGTNGTATCAAAAGTNCANTCNAAATCNACATGGAGTGATTTAAATTCTTTTGANCCTGAAAAATTAGAAAAATCNAATTGGGTNGCATGTATTAATGATATTTGTATTGATACTAAAACTAATACCAAGAAAATNAAATCTTTAACNACTGCAATATCNGGTAAAAATTTATCNGTAAAAGAAATTACNACNCTCGAAATGAATGAGGATGANTTATATCAATCATTAGANTTTGAAGCAAAAAAACATATNCCCTTAGANGGAACTGAGGCNGTAATGGATTANTCTATTATTGGTAAAAATAATAANGAAATAGATAAAATTGATGTNTTGCTAGTTGCTACTACAAAAAATATAATCAAACAATTTGATTCNATTGTNAGAGATTCTGGATTTAAAAATTCAATTTTTGATGCAGAGCCTATTGCTATGGCTAATTGCTTAACTCATAATTATGGTATTCAAGAAGATGGAATAGATGTTATTTTAGATATAGGTACAAGTACTTCAACTCTCGTTGTTTTCGGTAAATCACAAACATTTTTTACAAGAGAAATAGAAACTTCAGGCTTTACTATTATAAAAGATATAATGAAAAAATATGACACTGACTATTCTGATGCAAAGGATATACTAGAAAGAGATGGAGTTGGATCTTTAGATAGCAATTCAATCGCTGGTGACAGTAATGCATTTAGTCTAGAATCTGCTGAAAAAACTATTTTTAGCAACCTAGTTGACGAAATAAGAAAGTCTCTGAGATATTATGTAAAATCAAATAATGGAAATTCAAATTTTAAACGATTATTTATTTCGGGGGGTTTTGCTGAAATAAACGGTCTTAAAGATTTAATCGCTGATGAACTACGAATAGAAACTGAGATACTAAACCCATTCAATAAAATAGTAAGTGATGTTAAGATTGAAAACCCGTCAAAATTTACTATTGCTGTTGGACTGGCATTAAGAGGAATGATGTAATTGAAGAATGATAATTTCATATTAATAAATCTAAATCAAAATATTAGTAAAGCTAGGCAAGCTGCATATAAAGGTAATAGAGATAAATGGATTATATTTGGATTACTATGTTTTATATATATTGGTCTTATTACTTGGTTTATAAATGTGAATTCAAATTACAATGAGCTTATTAGTCTTCGAGAAAATACAATAAGTAAAATAAAAAAAGATACTATGAATTTAAAGGATGAAATTAAAAGGCAACTTGAGGAAAGAAATAAAAATCTAAATAAAAATAATAATGATAAAGTCAATCTACTAAACCTATCTAAAAAAGATATAGAATTGGCATATAAAATTGGTGAAAAAACTATTCCTTGGTCAGAAAAATTAATGCAATTATCTGAAATTACTCCTGAAGATATGTGTATAACGAAGTTAGAATACGCTAACAATAGTTTAAATATTTCTGCTATATCTAAAATTAAAGATAAAACACAAAAAGATCAAAAAATACTCAATGATTTTATAACTCTTCTTGAAGGTCATGAAGATTTTGGTAAAGAATTTATAGAATATGAACTTAGAAATAGTAAAAGAGTTTCAAGAGGTAGCAATCCATACTATCAATTCCAAATTTCTGCTCCTTTAAAGAAGAAGATCAAAAATAGACTTAATGAGATTGTTATTGATAAAGAAATTCCTAAAAATATAGAGACTAAGATTGAAGAAAAGATTTAAAAGTAGGCAAGCTGCATATAAATGCAATAGAGATAAATGGGTTTNATTTGGGCTACTATGTTTTATATATATTGGTCTTATTGCTTGCAAAGTTGAAGAAAAGATAGAACAGAAAGTTGAAGAAAAGATAGAACAGAAAGTTGAAGAAAACAAGTATTCAGATGATATAATTCAATTAGCTAAAGATATTGATATGCAAAACCCTTCGCAGGATAATGTAAAAAGATTTCAAACAGCTCTTAAGCTTTTTTCAGAAAATGATATTGAGTTTGGCTTCTTAGAGTCAGTAACAATTATAAATAGAGATGAAATCCTTGATAAAAAGCCAACAACAAGATTTCAAAAAGAGTTGATGAAAAAAGATAAGGAGCTTGCTTCAAACGAATTATCAAATAAAGTGTATAAATATTCAAAAAATATAATTGCTGCTGCCAAACGGTTAAAAAAGAACCAAAGCAAGTCTAATCTTACAGCAGTGAAAAGATTCCAAGAAGAGACAGGGATAGCAAATGAAACTAGCGTTAATTATGGAATTTGGGATGACTTGACACGCATTAAATATGAAGATGTCTTACAATCAATAGCGGAAAAACAATGAAAAGAAATATTATTTTACTAGGAATCACAATTTTATTTATCTTAATAATGACAACACTTTGGTCATTTGTATTAACTGATAAGTATGATCAAATTATTGATCTTGAAGATAGTCAAAAGGAAGCAAATGAGAAGTTTATTACAACCCAGATATTATCAGATAGTTTGTACTATGTTTATAACATGTTTGAAAAAAATCTTGCACAAAGTAAAAATGATCCACTTAACAAGCAAGCATCTCGAACCTTTATTAATGATCTAACTGATATTTTTAGCAAAATTAATATCAACGGTGTTGGAGTTAGTCCAGCTAAAAAATATAGTAAAGGTAAATATACATATATACCATATGAACTTGAATTTACATGTGACTATCCAAGATTTGGTAGATTATTAGCAGAGCTATCTGCTAGTGAACGAATTATAAAAATAGATGAATTTAAATTTATTAATACTCCAGATCAAGTTAGGAGGTCTACAGGTGATAACAAACAACTTCCTGGGGCAAAGATAACCATGACAATTTCAACTATTACACTAAATAAATAATTTTATGGATAAACGAGAAAACTTACTTTGGCAAATGATACTAACAATAGCTTTTATAGCTATTGCATATGTTGGCTATTCATTATACTTTGATAATGATGGATATCTTAAGTTACTAGATGATTTTGAATCTGAAGAAATTGGTACAGATAGACAACTAAAAGAAAAAGTACAAAAACTTGAATTCAGCTTAAAGGAAAAACAAGACTTTATTACAGATGGTAGTGAAACAAAATACTACATCGCTCCAGAGAATAATCCTTCTAACTTATTATCAGTAATAAAAGTTGAAGGATTTGAATCTATGGCTAACCAGCACTTAAAAATAGAAAATATTAGATATAGCAAAAGATACAAAGGGTATAAAGCAACCTTAATCAATTCCTATGGTGATATAGTGTTTAATTTGTCTCTAAATGATACTATCTCAGGTGGAAAAATTGTTGATATTGGTTCAGACTTTGTGGTTTTTGAAAAAGATAATGAAAGATTTACATACGATATGTATAATAAGGAAGGTCAATAATGAAGATAACTTATTTAGAAAAAAATAATATTTTAAGAACCATAGTCCTAAAGCAAATGAAAAGGACATTAATATGTTTATTTGCTTTTTCAGTTTTATTTGCTAACCCAGGACTTGATGAAATGGGAGAAATAACTATCAAAGCCGTAGACTCCAGTCTTTCTGGGATACTATCCATACTTGCAGATGAAAGTGGCTATAATATTGTTACTGGCCCAAAGGTTAATTCATCAGAAAGAATTACTATTAATTTAGTTGACACTCCAATTGATCAAGCTATTGATATGATAGTTCGTGCGGCAGGATTAAGCTATGAGATTCAAGGTAATTCCATTCTAATTGCAAATGCAGATCGACTAAACAGTGATGTTGGAATAAGTTCTCATGTAATTCCATTAAAATATGCCAATGCAGAAGATGTTGTTGGTTTATTAGCAAATATTACTGAAAAGATTACTGTTGATAAAGCAGGTAATAATTTATTNGTTACAGTAAGTCCAAAAAAATTAGCTGAAATTCAAACTATAATAGAAGAAGTAGATAAACCTGCAATTCAAATAATGCTTGAAGCCAAGCTTATTGAAGTTGCTTTATCTAATGAAGATAAAGAAGGTATTGATTGGGCTAAACTTTCTGAGTTAACAACTATCATTGCTGAAAGTGGTGTTCCTCTTCAACTTGATGGTGGAGGCGAAACTGCCTCTTTACTCCCAGGGAGCTCATTTTCTACCTCTACAGAAGGACTAGTAACTGAAACTCTCACACCTCAGGCTTTCCAACAACTTCCATCTGAAATGTATTTTCAAAGAATAACCGGTAAAAATGCTGGTTTCAGTAGACAGTTAACCGCATTTGAAGTTACTCTAGACTTCTTGATGAAAAACAATCGGGCAGATATATTAACAAATTCTCAAGTAGTAACATTGAATGGTCATGAGGCCACAATTTCTATGGTTGATGTAGTACCTTACATTTTATCCAGTGGAGGACTTGGTGGGCAAGTTCAAGTTCAAAGAGAAGAAATAGGTATAAAGCTACATATACTACCAACTGTAAATACGGATGGATACATAACAACATCTGTTAGACCTGAAGTGAGTTCNATATTTGAGTTTATTGGCCCAGACAGAAATATTCCTTGGGTTAAGAAAAGACAATCTACGACAACAATTAGAGTTATGGATAATGAATCAATCATTATAGGTGGATTGCTCTCTCTAGATAAAAAGAAGGTCGAGCATCGTATCCCTTTTTTATCAAGTATCCCGTATATTGGCGAACGTTTTTTTAGACATAGTTCTGAAATTGAATCAAAAACTGATCTTGTAATACAAATTACTCCCAAAATCATTTATGATAATTACAGCGGCATTAACAAAAATCCTTTTCACATTGAAACTGAAAATAAATCTATAACTTATGGCTTAGATGTGGATGATAATAAAAGTGCTAAAAAGAAAACTAAAAAGTCCGACAAAAAGAAAAAGGAAGAGTAATCTATGAAAAGCATAAACTATTCAAACTATAAAGTGCTATTAATATCTATTTTCTTACTAATATTTTCACTTTCTTGCGATAATTCAGAGCCAGTTTCGGCTGAAAATCCAAATTTAACATATACTATTTCAGTTCAAACAGAAGTAAGGAATTGCCATCTATTAAATTGTGTTGAAAATACAACCTACGCATATGATGTTGACAATCCTCTATCAACAGACTATCATTTATATTTTCAAGTAGAAATACTTGATTCAGATGATGAACCTGTTGAAGGGGCTGAAATTAATGTACAAGAATGCATCCTGACTGGTGACGACTCTTCAAACTGTGAATCAACCACCTCCAGCTTTGCATACTTCGATGGTGGAACCTCCACCACAAATAGCGAAGGTATTTTAGAGGGATACTGGAAAGATAATGGTGAAAGTGGCATTTTTAATATTACATTTTCATATACTGATCAATATGAAACTATTAATCAAACAACTGAACAAGTTACTGTTAACTCTCTTTCAGATTTCATTAATTTAAGTGTTACAACTTCTACTAGCGAAGTTTTTAGTGACAACACAAATGTAACTTATCAAACTACTATATCAGCTAGAGTACTTAATGAGTATAATTCTTCAATGCCAAATATTCCAATCTTATTCAATCTTCTCACTGATGGTGTAGGTTCGTTGGATAATTCATTAGCCTATACATCTGATACAGGTGAGCCTGCATCTGCAGTTTATACAATAGAGCCAGCATCAATTCCAGGTCTAAGTAGTAATAATGTTGATGTTGTTTTTAGTATATCTGTATTCAATGAAGATATTGCTGAAACACTTGAAGCAACATATCCTGTATCTGGTGGACAAGAACCAGAATATGATATAGCAGAGTTTTATTTCTATCCAAACTACGAGTCTATTCCTCATGATCAATATGACAATACAGAGATATCAGTAATTGCAAAAAATCAAGCTGGAGTTGGTATATCTAATGTTCTTGTTAGATTTGCTCTAGATGCTGAACAAAGAGGATCAAATGGTGAAATTAGTCATGAATTTGAGTATACCTGTTGCGAAAACTCAGACTCAGATTCTACTGTAGTTGAAGGTCAGAATGGTGTAGCAAGTGTTACATATACAAATATACAAGGTGGAAATGACATTTTAACTGCTTATGTTCTTGACCCCTTTACTTCGGAAATCTTAACGGACTCAGAAGGGAATCAAATAGGAACAGATTATATTACAATAGTAAATAATGAGGCATGCCCTAACTGTGATGAAGATTTGAGATTGGTTGCTTCTAATTATTTACTTCCTGACAGTAATGGCCTAGAATCAACTGATGTATATGCTTTTTACACAGATTCATTAGGAAATCCTCCAGCCTTAAATTCATTCATGACATTCTCTGCTATCCAAAATGATCCAGATAATGACGGTGAATGGCTTGAAGCTGGATCTCTAAATCCTGAAAATGGATTATTTGTTTCTGCTCAAGCAGGTAATTTAAGTGATCCTATATTTAATAGTTTTCCAGATGACACTACAATTGTATATGCTAAAACAACATTTAATGCAGAAACTGCATCAGGACTAGTTAAAGTAGTTGGTCTTTATGAGGGCTTGACAGATACACTTGGTGTTCAAATCTCATCATCATATGCGCACTCAGTTTCTATCACCCCTCCATTCCCAAGTGTTATATCTGTGCAAGGAAGTCCAACAGATGAGTCTACTGTACTTGAAGCGGTTATAACTGATGCTTTTGGAAATAATGTTACCGAGCCATATGTAACTAGATGGAAGTTAACGAATGAAACAGTCCTTGGAGGCGTACATCTGGATGGAAATGAAAATTTAAGTGATGCATATTCAATTTCAACATTAGGTGTATCAAATATAACAGTCAACTCAGGTCAGGTACCAACATCAGTAGCAATGAATTTAGAAGTTCATCCTTACTCTGTTTTAGAAACCATTGAAAATGCTGATGAACTAGATGCCTTAGACGTAGATGATTTAGATAGTGATGGTTCAACCAGTGATAGACTATATGAGCCTATTTGCTCTGCATATTCAGTACCATTAACAGTTGCTTCAGGACCAGCAACTTCGGGTATTATTGGATACTCTTTTTTAGAAGCTGAAAATATTGGTGGTGGATTAACAGAAATGCCAGTTTCAATAATGCTTTGGGATACATGGGCTAACCCTGTTGTAGATTCAACATCTGTTTATTTTACATTAAATCCTGAAAATTTAGCAGAAATTGGAGCTGAAGCAAAAACTAATAATGTAAAACCTGGAGGTGACCCTGATTCAGATCACTGGCCTGGAGTTGCTTGGACAACAATCACATATAATTCAGCACAGCTTCACGAGGTTCCTGAGATTTTAGGTTATACAACAGGAAGCTTCTGCGCTGATAGTCTATCTTCCTACGAAGAGTGTGCAGAATTAGAGCTTGAATGGCTTACCAGTCAACAAATTGTTGTTTCAAGTTTTGCTAACCCTGTAGATTATGAAAATGTTTGTGTAGATTGCTCATTATCATTACTTCCATTATCCGACACTCAGATAGATTGGGCCTGTCCTGCAAACCCTAACCCTAATAATGATATTTTTGAAGTTATATTAAGAGCCCAGCTTCTTGATTTCTATGGTGTGCCTGTCCAGGGTTCTAATGTCGAACTCATATATACAGGTTCGCAGGGTGGTCCTACAGTAGAAGCAATTTTAAACTTATGTTATTTTGATATAAATGGTAATAGTGAATATGATGATGGTGAAGAACAAGTTGATAGTGAAACAGGCGAACCACTTACTCAAGAACAATGTGATGCAACAACAGTACTTACTTGGGGGCAAGCCTTCATTTTGGAACCACCCAGTAATCAAGTATTGACAGATGATGACGGAAATAAATATTTTAGAATTACATTTAATCATAATGAATGTACGCTAACGGCGTCAGACCCTGAGCAATATACATGTACAAGCCCAACTATTTTTGCAAATCTTGTAAATCCGAATGGGGCCCAAAGTGATGAAGTAAGCGTAACACTTCTTAGTACTTGTACAGATTAAAATTGAAAGGATACTTTAATGAGTTATAATCCACAATTTGCAAAACTTGGTGAGATTTTAGTTAATGAAAACATGATAACTGAAGATCAGTTAAATCAAGCTTTAGCAGAACAAAAAAATAAAAAAGGTAAACTTGGAAATATTCTTATTACAAGTGGAGCAATCACAGAAGATGATTTGGTAAAAGCATTTTCTCTTCAACTTGGAAGTAAGTCTATTAGTGAAGATGAACTTTTAAAAGCTCCAGAAGAAACTGTAAAACTTTTAGCTGAAGATTTTGCAAAAGAAAATAATGTAATCACACTAAAGCAAACAGATAACTCAATATATGTTGCAATGGAAGACCCTGAGGATGTTGCAACAATAGATGCAATAAAAAAGCTCACTAATTTAAATCCTGAAATTCTGGTTGCAGGAAAAACTGCTATAAGCAACGCTATTGAAACTTTATATGAAAGAGTTAAAAAATCTGGAGAAGTTGAAAGTGCTATTTCTAATATTAAGGTAGTACCTGGAAGTGAAGACGATGGTGATGAACTTGATTTAGTTGAAGAAAAAGTTTCTGCTAAAGATGCTCCATTTGTAAAATTAGTTAACCTAATTTTAACAGAAGCAATTAAAGAAGATTCATCTGATATACATATAGAACCTGGTAGGGATGAAGTGAATGTCAGAATAAGAGTTGATGGAGTTTTAATTAGAATAATGACCCCTCCTGCTTCTTCTCTTAATGGTATAGTAACAAGAATTAAAATTCTTTCTAAGCTTAATATTGCTGAACATAGATTACCACAAGATGGTAGAATGAAAATCAAAACATCTACTAGAGATATCGATGTTAGGGTTTCTATACTACCCACAGTTCATGGTGAAAAAGTTGTTCTTAGATTACTAGGTAGTGGAAAGTTATCTCTTAATCTTAGCAATCTTGGTTTTGAAGAGAAAAAATTAACTACATTTAAAAAATGGATAAATCAACCATACGGAATGATAATTATATCGGGACCAACAGGTAGTGGTAAATCGACAACATTATACGCAGCCCTTCAAGAAATACATTCAGAAGGAATTAATATAACAACAGTTGAAGACCCAGTGGAATACCAACTACCAGGAATAAATCAGGTGCAAATGCATGATGAGATTGGATTGAACTTTGCAGCATCATTACGATCTATTCTTAGACAAGACCCAGATGTGCTGTTAATTGGTGAAATAAGAGATGAAGAAACTGCAAACATCGCTGTTAAATTTTCTATGACTGGTCACTTAGTGTTCAGTACTGTTCATGCTAATGATGCTACATCAACAATTGCTAGGCTTCTTGATTTAGGAATTCCTCCTTTCTTGCTCGGTTCTTCATTAAATCTTGTAATGGCACAAAGACTTGTAAGAACAATTGATAAAGATAATAAAGAAAACTATTCACCTACAAAAGATGAGTTAGATCTAATATCTTTCCCAAAAGATAAACAAAATTCTACAAAGTTTTTTAGAGGAACACCTAGTAGAGACAATCATAATACTGGATATAAAGGTCGAACTGCAATTCATGAAATTCTAGAAGTTGATAATCCTATGAAAAAATTAATTTTTGATGGTGCGAATCAAAATGAAATTAAAAAAGAAGCTATTAAAAATGGGATGACGCCTCTAAGAGATGCTGGAATCTCAAAAATTATTAGTGGCGATACAACTATTGATGAAGTCCTAAGAGCAACTGTAGAAGATATTTAATGCCTTCATACGAATATATTGTAAGAACTCAGGATGGTAAGCGGCTTGAAGGAAAAATAGAAGCTGAGAACTTAAATCGTGCAAACGAAAAACTTGAAGAAAAAAAATTTACAATTGTAAAGCTAAAAGAGAATGAAGTAGCATTTGACTTTCTTGGGCCATTTCTAGATAGATTAAGTCTAGAAATGGAAAAATTTAAAAATCGAATTCCATTATCAACCCTTGTTTTCTTTACTCGTCAATTATCAACAATGTTTTCAGCTGGACTTACCCTAGAAAAATCTATTTTTTTTCTATCACAAGAAGAAAAAAATAAAAAATTCAAGAAGATACTTGGTGATTTAGATCAAAATATTAAAAGGGGAATGCTTTTATCAGACACACTTGAACGACATCCAGGTGTTTTTTCTAATCTTTTTATATCAATGGTAAGAGCTGGAGAAGTAAGTGGTAAGTTATCAGAAACCCTTGAAGAATTAGCTGAATATCTTGAAACTGTAGAAGAAACACAAAGAAAAGTTAAGTCAGCAATGTATTACCCCGTTTTTATAATAGGATTTCTTGTAATTACTTTATTTTTAACATTTACATATCTAATTCCTAGTTTCTCAGATGTTTATGATCAATTAGGGTCTGAGCTTCCATATTATACTGTACTTATGGTAAATATTGGAGAATGGCTTCAGGATAATGTATTTTTTGTTTTATTATCAAGTTTTACTTCTTTAGCTGCAATATGGATGGCAACTCTTACTGATTCAGGTAAATTGTTAAAAGATAGAATGCTACTTAGGATTCCTATATTTGGCAAGATAATAAAAGATAATATCCTAAGTAAATTCTCAAAGACTTTTGGTATCCTTGTTAATGCAGGAGTACCAATTATAGATACTCTAAATTTAGTTAAAAAAGTAGTTGATAATAGAGTTTATGAACTTGCTACAATTGAAGCATCAACAAATATCGAAAATGGTGCAAATATATCGCAAGCACTTAAAAATACTGGAGAATTCCCCTCAGTAATGATTCAACTATTATCTACTGGAGAAGAAACTGGTGAAATCGACACCCTATCACTTAAAGCTTCAGAGTTTTATACTAAGCAAGTAAATGCTAGTGTTGATAGACTAACTTCAATAATTGAGCCATTGTTAATTATTTTAGTGGGTGGTGTTATAGGAATAATTGTGGTTGCAACCTATTTACCAATTTTTCACTTTGGTACTGCTTTATCTGACTATTAATGATTTTATTTTTTATTGCCGGAGCATTAATTGGAAGCTTCCTAAATGTTGTAATTTTTAGAAACCCTCAAAACCAATCAATCATATCGCCTCGATCTCACTGTCCCAAATGTAAAAATTTTATTCCATTTTATAATAATATTCCAATAGTCAGTTTTATTTTTTTACGTGGAAAGTGCAAAAATTGTAAAGAAAAAATTTCTTGGCAGTATATAAGCGTAGAAATTATTACTGGTATACTATTTACTTTTTCTTTTTCTAAATTCTCACTAAGTGAAGCAATTTTACTTAGCATAGTTTTTTGCTGTTTAATTATTATAGGTTATATTGATTTTAAATACCTTTTAATTCCATCAATTTATTTATACTTATTAATCATTCTTTTAATTCCTTACACATATATAACATCTCAAACTGCATATCAAACTCTGCTAGGTACTTTGGTAACTACATCTTATTTAATAATATGCACACTGATTGTTGGGATAATTAAAAGGGATATAAATGTTTTAGGATTTGGTGATATTCTTCTTATTATTTTTATTGGTGGATGGCTTGGAGTTATTCACTCATTTATTAGCTTATTTATTTCAGCCATTTTAGGAATTTTTTATATAATAATAAAAAATCGATTGAATAAGGAAAAAATAATTAAAATTCCATTTGGAACATGCCTATCGATTTCATTTACTATTGTTATAGTATTAAGGGAGTATACAAACCTACTTACTTTTTAATATTTGTCTATTTCTTTCAAAAAGCATTGCACTAACAGTTGCTGAGATATTAAGTGAGTTTATATTACCATTCATAGGAATAGTGAGCATCAAATCACAATACTTTTGTATGACTGGCCTTATCCCCTCTCCTTCACTTCCAAAAACAAATCCAATTTTTCCTTTTAAATCAAAATCATACCATAATTTTGATTCTATTGAATTTTCAATTCCCACAATCCAATAGCCATTTTGTTTTAGTTCTTTAATTGTATACTTGATATTTTTTGATTTAACAATATTAATGTTACAAAAGCTTCCTTGGCTAACTTGAAAAACTGAACTTGTAATAGATACACTCCTTCTCTCAGGGACTATAATTCCATCAATACCTGCACACTCAGATGTTCTAATTATCTGGCCTAAATTTTGTGGGTCTTTAATTGAATCTAAAATAATATGACATTCATTTTTTTTTTCATTTATACTTTTGGGAAGATGACTAAAAACTTCATAGTCAAAAAAAACAATAATTCCCTGTGTTCTGTATTCTTGGTATTTATTTTGAAATTCATTCTTATTTAATATAATTACTTTATTTTTAAATTTTTTTATAATTAAGCCACCATCAGACATTTTACCTTGATTAAAAGTGTCACTTACTATTATTTGACTAACTTGACATTTATTTGAATTAAGTATAGACTCAACTCCATTGATTCCATAAACAAAATATTTATCATAGTTATTTGAATTGTTTTTAAATTTCATATATCAATATATTAACAATATTTTAATAATGAATGGTTATTTTTATGGAAGATAAAGTTAGAATTGATAAATTTTTATGGTGTGTGAGACTATTTAAAACTCGTCGCCTAGCAAATGAGGCATGCGTTAAATCAAAAGTTAAAATAAATGACAAAACACTAAAGTCATCATATCATGTAAAAATAAAAGATAAAATAACTATTAAAAAAAAACATATAAATATCACTATTGAAGTTAAAAATATAATCTCAAAAAGAGTCTCAGCTAAATTGGTGACACAATATATGAATGATATTACTCCTGAATCTGAAAAAACTAGATTTGAAGCATCGCTTAAAATTCCTCATATATATAGAGAAAAGGGACTAGGTCGTCCTACGAAAAAAGAGAGAAGACAGCTTATGAGAAGCTTAGAAAACTATTTTGAATCTTGATTAATTTTATTTAATTCAGAAACAATAGTTTGCTCAAGTCTGCTATAGGTAACAGGATCATATTGCTTTAAAATTGCGCCTGGGAATGTATCTATTATTTCTCCATTAACTCCAACTAAAAAAGACCATGGAACTGCAGGAACACCGCCATAAAGATTAGTAATTTCATTAATCTGCTTATTATTACCATACAATAAAGGATAATTTACTTTATATACACTGCCAAAATTTTTCAATGCATCCTTAGAATCAGACAAACTTATACCAAGAATTTCAAAACCTTTATCATTATACTTATCATGTAATTCAATGAAGTCAGGGATTTCCATTCGACATGGTCCGCACCAAGTCGCCCAAAAGTTAATTAGTACAACCTTACCCTTTAGATTAGAAAGAACATGTAAACTATCATTACTGTCATTTAACTTGAAATCTGGAGCATAGTTCTTACTCTTTTCAATTAAGGATTTAATTTTACTTATTCTGTCTTCCGATAATTCTGACTCCGAAAAAATAAAACCTACATATATAAATAAAGGGAATATATAAAAAAATAACTTATTCATTTAACCTCTAAACTCCTCTAAAGATAATTTCAAAAACTTGATAAATTTACTTATGTCTGGGTCCATACCNTGAAACCTTTTAACCTCATTTTCATTAGTATCCAGTACAACATAGAATGGAAGCGCTGAAGTATTATATCTATCAATCTCCATCTGTCTGTACTCTTTGTGATTTGGTCCTGCATCTGTATATAACTTAATTAATACAAAGTTTTCAAAAAGCTCTTCAACCTCTTTATCTACAAAAACATTAACTTCCATCCATCTACAATTTGTACATGTGTATCCAGTGAAATCAACAAAGATAGGCTTTCCTGTTATTTGCGCTTCCTGAACACCTTCTTCATAATTTTCAATCCAGTTTTGTTTATACTCATCTATCTGAATGTTATTTTTTTGGCTGATTTCTTTGGGAGGTAGATAAGAATCTATTAAACCATAAACACTGCCGCCCCATAATCCTGTAGTCAAATAAAGACCAAAAGTTAAAAAGATTATACTAAATATTAACCTACCAACTCCAATGAATTCTAAATCACTATCATGAGGTAATTTTATTTTACCAAGCAAATAAACTCCTGTTAATATAGCTATAACTGCCCATGAGGCTAACACAAAATCATACGTGAAAAACCCAATATTCCAAACTAGGTCTACATTGCTAAAAAATTTCATGGCTGCGCCTAGTTCAAGAAAACCCATTGTAACTTTAATTGAATTCATCCATTGACCGCTCTTAGGTAATCTCGATAAATATTGTGGAAATAGAGCAAGGAAGAAAAAAGGTAACGCGAATGCAAGTGAGAAAATTAACATCCCTATAATTGGCCATAAATAACTACCNTGACTAGCAGCNACAAGAAGTAANCCAACAAATTGAACAGTGCATGTAAATGATGTCAACGTGAAAGTCAAAGCCATAAAAAGGATACCTATGGTTCCACCCGCCTGTTCATTATCTAAGCTATACTGTCTCATTAATGATGGTGCTTGAATTTCATACATGCCAAATAAACTTAGAGCAAAAAATACAAAAAGTAGGGCAATAAACAAATTAACCCAAGCATTAGATGCAATTTGATTAGCNCCAGAAGCGCCCAAAGTAACAGCTAGAATTAAACCTAATGAGGTAAAAATTATAATTATTCCTAGAGCATAAGTTATTGCAGATTTCAAAGGTCTATTGCCTTCTTGCTCTCCTTGTTTTGTAAAAAATGAAACTGTTATTGGGATCATAGGAAAAACACAAGGTGTCAATAAAGCCAATAAACCCATACCAAATGAAAGAGCAATGAAAGACAAGATACCTGAATCAATAGCATCTTGCAATACACCATTTGGTTTAGTACTTAAATTTTCAGAACTAGAAATTGATTTATATTCTTGACGTATTTCTCCGCTAGTAAGATTTATAGGTATTGAAAAATCATCATACTTTCTTATACATACGCTTTCATCGCATACTTGATAAAATAATCTACCATTCAATTCATCTAAATCTTTGTCAAGATTCTTAGAAGTTAGAAAATATTGGTAGAGCTCTATTGAATTTTCATGAGTAGATACCTCCATATCAAAGTTTTCATCGAACTTTACTTTTGGGTCTGGCTCAAAGAAAGAGCTTGAATCTGAAAATATAGTAGAATCTGGCCAAATTATTCTAGTTGGACTTAGAGATAAATCTTCATTAGTGGAATATATATAGTAGCCTTTTTTAATATCAATATTGAAAGTTAATTTTACAGCTTCACCTTTATNTACATCTAGTCTATCAATATCCACTTTAAAATCAACATTTGTTGAAAATAAAAATGAAATGAAAAATAAAAATATAATTTTTTTCATTATATGAAATTTTCTAATTGCCATCTTTGACCCTAATTTTCTTTATTGTAACAGGAGCAGATGGATTATCACTTCTTAGCAATTTCATCATTTCACTATAATATTCATTTTTATTTTTACCATCAGGTATTTTAGCAAATAATTTTTTTCTTGATTTAGGGTCAATTAGCTCAATCCATTCTTCAGATTTCTGGTTCGGAGGCATCGTATTATGACATTGTGTTTTTGCAACAATATAATCAGTTGGGGTATCAGCTATAAAATCAATTACATGAATATTNTCAATTACTNTACCAAATGCTGTNTAATTACCATCNAGCCAATGNNCATCCTTNAAACATATAAAAAATTGACTACCTGCTGAATTNGGTGAAGGCCCTCTAGCCATAGATAGTATACCTCTATCATGNTGTATACNGTTAAATTCTTGGTCNATTTTCCATCCTGGNCCACCAGTTCCATCATTATCTCTTTTTGAATCTCTNGATAATATATCTCCACCTTGAATCATNAAATCTTTAATNACTCTATGGAAGGTTGTATTATCATAAAAACCACTATTCGCTAATTTTTTAAAGTTATAACAATGNTTNGGAGCTNTATCNGTAAAATATTGGAGTTTAATTGTTCCTTTTGTAGTCTCAATAAATATAGTATCATTATTTGAAATTGGNGAAGGNTCATANAANNNTGCATTATTAACTATNGAGTCAATTTTNCTCTNTGTAATGTAGNTATAATCTCCAGCAAANTGCTTNANTGGCTGNAATGTCANAATATCTTTAGCTTCNANATTAAGNTTCCCNAGATTGAAATCCTTNAANTANTCACTTTTNAGNTTTANNGNATCTNAAGCNAANNTAAAATTTAANANTATAAANNTAATTTTTANATNTATCATTCTATTTNCCTGTACTNCCTGGNNTAGTAATATTAATNTTTTTNANCCANTCAGGGANTTCNTCCTTANTCCANGTNTCTATTTCTATATTAACNANAGGAACATATTTATANCCAAANTCTANANTNTCNCCTCNATGAGCTAAACTNCAAATACCTTNAATATTTATTTTTTTATNATTTAAAATTTGTATTATTTCNTTTATGGATCCTCCNGTNGTNACNATATCTTCAACAATTAACACNTTAGAATTTTCAGGNATNNCAAATCCTCTTTTAAANACCATNTTACCATTNACNCTTTCGCAAAAAATACCCTTTACNNNAAACTCNNTTGCNACTCCAGAGCTTAATAGTATTCCNCCAATTGCTGCNCTTANNACTAAATCTATNCCTTTAAATTTACTTGCCATNTCTTTACAAATTATTTCNANTGATTNNGGATCTTCTANAACTCTAAATTTTTCTATATATCTNTTACTATGNAAACCTGANGTTAGAACAAAATGGCCTTCAATGATTGCTCCTTTTTGAAGCAATAAATCATATATTATATTTTTCATTTTAAAAATCCATTTATTTTATCATTATAATTCTCAGTTGCTTTCACAACATCATTTATTGAACAATCTCCAGCAAATAAAATTCCTCTTGATACGTTAATTAAGCCAATAGAATTTTTTTTATTAGAAATTGTAACAGATTGTTCTAAATCACCACCCTGAGCACCTATGCCTGGGATAAGCCATGGGAGTGAGTTTAATTTTCTAATTTGTTCCATGTTTTCTGGGTTTGTTGCGCCTACAACTAATCCAATATTATCATTTATATTTAATTTATTGCATAATTTGGAAATATATTCATACAAAGTATCATTATTATTTTTGAATTTCTGTACATCTTTACCGCTTTTATTTGAAGTTAAGCATAAAACAAAAGTACCTTTAGCTTTATTAATAATAAATGGAGCGATTGAATCAGCTCCCATGTAAGCTGAAACAGTAATAGAATCAAAACCAATAGTATCAAAAATTGCAATGGCATATTTTTTAGTTGTATTTCCTATATCACCTCTTTTCCCGTCCGCAATAGTAATATTTCTACCATCAATATAGGATACAATTTTTTCCATCAATTCATATCCCTTAAATCCAAATTGCTCGTAAAATGCCATATTTAACTTATAAGCAAGACATATTTCAGTAGTTGAATCAATGATATCTTTTAAATGTGATTCAATACCTTGTAAGCTTTTATCCATATAGTCAGGCATTCTATCAGGATCGATGTCAAGCCCAATACATAGCTTACTATTTTTTTGCATACTATCTTTTTTTAGTCTTTGATTAAAAGTATCAATCATATTCTGTAAATTTAAAAAATAAAAAAGTTATTAAATATTAATAATTAAAGTTTAAATAGAAATAAATTAAATATGGATAAAAACAATAATAATCAATCAGACTCAAAAATAGAGCTTTTAGCTGAATCATCTAATGGTTTAAGATTTGAATTGATTAAGCAAATAGGTCTATCAGATTCAATACAAATCATCAATTTATGTAAAGAACTTCATGCATTATATGGCAGAAATGCATTGATTAATAATAATAATATTAAAAAATATTTTAATCATAAAACTTTTCCTTTTGTAGCAAGGCTAAACAATGAAATTATTGGATTTGTAATTGGTGTACCTCTTGAAATATTTTCTAATGAGTCATGGTCGCACTATGATACTAATCTTGGTAAAAAAAATACTATCTATACTTATATGTTTCTGGTTAGATCGAAATATCGTAAGAAGTTTGGATATTCAAAACTGTTAAAAATGATTTATATTAATTGGTGTAAAAAACAGAATTTCAAATTTGTAACAGGGCATGTTAAATCTGGAATATCAAAAAAATTTTCTAAAGATACTATCATCATAAAAATTTTTTCAAAATGGCATGATTCGAAATTTCCGTTCGAGTATTATCGTAGACCATTGAAATAATCTGTTACTTTATATTTTTTTTATTGATTCAAAAAATGTTTAAATTTATTTATGATCTATTTATTTATTTTTACAAATATTTTATTATCAATTTCATTACAAGAAGTATATGATAGTGCCGAGCCCTATGGTGAATATGATAAGTATTTAATTTTAGATTCAAATACAACTTACTATGGTGGCATTGGGCTTTATGAGGGAAATGTAATGATTGAAGGAAATGGAGCAATAATAGATCTACAAAATTATGCAGGTATTTGGGTGTATGGCTCAGAAGACTACCCTTGTAATTTAGATATTAAATACTGTTCAATTGTTAATGGAGAATATGATGGACTGAATTTTTCTGGAACATCAACTGGAAATATTGAAAATTGTAATTTCATTGATAATAATATTGGTCTTAAACTTATGGATCAAGTTACGGTTAACGTAGATAACTCAAATTTTATCAATAATTCGACCTATGGCTTAGCTATAATCACAGAAGACCCTACATGTAATATTAATTATTCAAATTCATGGAATAATGGCGAGTATGATTTTATGGAAAACTGTCCTGGTTGAGGAAGTATTTGGACTCCGTGGGAGCCAGAAGGAATAAACTTAATTTATCAAGACCCCTTATTTACTGATGTCGAAAATAGGGACTATAGTTATTCAATAGATTCACCATGTATAGATTCTGGAAATCCAAATCAAACTGACCCTGATGGGACTATTAGAGATATAGGAGCAGTTGTTTATGATACCTCACTTCCAGGTGACTGTAATAATGATAATCAACAAGATGTTCTAGATCTCATTTTTAATATGAATAACTGTATTCTTGAATTGATATTAGTTGATTGTGAATGTTCTGACTTAAACCAAGATGTTGAATATAATGTTTTAGATATTGTAGTTTTAATTAATCTCATTTTGGAAAACTAGTTTTCCATTCTTAATTACAGAATTTATCCTATCAGCATTAAACCAATATGGTATTTCGCTTATGCTATCAATATCCCAAAAAAGTATATCAGCAATATAATCTTTTTTTATCATACCAAGAAAATGAGAACGATTTAAAGCTTTTGCTGCATTAAAGGTGACGGCTTTAAATACCTCATTAATTGATAAACCACAATATAATGTTGCTAATGCCATTACAGATGGAATTGAATAGATTGTATTAGAGCCAGGGTTATAGTCGGATGCAACTGCAACATCGCACCCAAACTCTATCATTTTATGAGCATTAGCATATGTTTTCATTCCTAGAAATAATGTCGTTGCAGGGAGTATAGTTGCAACAACATCATTTTTAGCCATATTTCTAAGTCCAGATTCATTTGATTGCATTAAATGATCTGCTGACACAGCTTTTATTTCACCTGCAATGAAAGCAGCTCCTGAATCATTAAATTCATCAGCATGTAATTTCATTTTTAAATTATTATCATGAGCACATTGAGAAATTTTAAGAGTCTGATTAATGTCAAAATACCCTTGTTCGCAAAAAACATCACAAAATTCTGCTAGATTATTAGATTTCACTTCAGGAATCATTTCATTGCAAATTAAATCAACATATGATTGCTTATCTTTATTTTCTGCTGGAAAATCATGAGCTCCCATAAAGGTAGAAACCAAGTCTATATCACACTTTTTATTAAGTTCTTTTACAATATTTAAACTTTTTAATTCATCTTCTAGTGATAAACCATAACCTGACTTTACTTCAATTGTTGTAGTTCCATTTCTAAGAAAATAAGATATTTTTTTTTCACAATCTTTGAAAATTTCTTCTTTTGATGTTTTTCTAAATGAATTAATAGAAGATTTAATTCCACCCCCTGAATTAGCAATATCAATATAAGATTTACCAGAAATTCTTTTTGAAAAATCATCTGCTCTATTCGAAGCAAATATTAGATGGGTATGAGAATCAATAAACCCAGGAGATAATAAAGCGTTATTTGCATTGATTTCATAATCAACTTCATAATCAATATCTTCAAAATTTATACTATCTATTTTTTCATCTTTTATTATAATATTTTTTGGTGTTTGGATTACAACATCATTTCTATCGTCATCATATGTTACTAAAGATTTTATGTTGTAGATTTTTGTTAGCATATTATTTGGGAATTTTTAGATTTCTTTCCTTTGATATTTTCATTGCTTTTTCATAACCAGCATCTAGATGACGAGCCACTCCAATCCCAGGATCATTTGTCAAAACTCTATTTAACCTTTGCTTCATATGTTCAGTACCATCTGCAACGATAACCAATCCTGAATGAATAGAGTATCCAATGCCAACCCCACCTCCATTATGAACAGATACCCAAGATGCTCCTCCTGAAGTACTTAATAGTGCATTTAAAATAGGCCAATCGGCAACTGCATCTGAGCCATCTTTCATTGATTCGGTTTCTCTATTTGGAGATGCAACAGAGCCAGAATCCAAATGATCTCTACCAATTACAATTGGAGCTTCTAATTCTCCATTTGCTACCATATCATTTATTGCTTCACCAAAGATATTTCTNTCTCTATATCCTANCCAGCATATTCGAGCAGGTANTCCTTGAAATTCAACTTTTTCTTGTGCCATTNTAATCCATCTTTCTAAGGCTNTATCATTNGGGAANAGTTCTAAAACTTTTGCATCAGTTTTATATATATCATCAGGGTTNCCAGAAAGAGCTACCCATCTAAATGGACCCTTGCCTTCACAAAATAGTGGTCTTATATATTCTGGNACAAATCCAGGGAAATCAAAGGCATTACGAACTCCAGCATTTTCCTTAGCTTGGCCTCTTANATTATTTCCATAATCAAATGTAATGGCNCCTCTACTTTGTAATTCTAGCATTGACTNACAATGTTCACCCATAGTTCTATATGATTCTTTNATATATCTATCTGGATTTTCANTTCTTAATTNATCTGCTTCNNNTAGTGACATATTATTAGGCACATATCCATTTAGCTCATCATGAGATGATGTTTGATCTGTAAGTATATCTGGGATTACATTATCATTTAAAAGTTTTGGTAGAATATCTGCTGCGTTTGCNAATAAGCCTATTGATATAGCNTCACCTTTATTTTTATATTTNATGGCTTTATCTANAGCTTCAGAATAATTATCNGTCCAGCAGTCTAAATATTTTGTATCTAAACGCTTTTGTATTCGATTCTTACATATCTCAATACTNATATTTACACCTTCATTCATTGTAACTGCTAATGGCTGTGCTCCTCCCATACCNCCTAATCCAGCAGTTACTGTTAAAGTATTTTTAAGTGATCCATTAAAATGTCTTCTTGCTACCTCNGCNAGAGTTTCATAAGTACCNTGAAGAATACCTTGTGTNCCTATGTATATCCAACTTCCAGCTGTCATTTGACCATACATCATTAATCCTTTTTTATCTAAATCTCTNAAATTTTCCCAATTAGACCATTTAGGNACAATCATTGAATTAGANATTAAAACTCTNGGAGAATATTCATGAGTTTTAAATACTGCAATNGGTTTTCCTGATTGAATTAATAATGTTTCATCATTTTCTAATTCCTTTAATGCAGATACTATTTTATCATATGATTCCCAATCTCTAGCTGCTTTTCCATAACCACCATAAACAATTAANTCTTTTGGAGATTCTGCAACATCNGGATCAAGGTTATTTTGNANCATNCTTAGAGCNGCTTCTTGCTGCCACCCCTTACAGGATAATTNAGTTCCTNTATTTGCTGAAATATTTCTTTNTTTATTCAAAGTNTAATCCTCTATTAAATATTTATTATTTAAGTATTCATATTTTAAAGATGCTAANTCAAAATCATTATTTATAATNGTNCTGTAAGAGAACAAACATATCTTACTATAACCACTATATTTTGACAAAATAATTTTTTTTGAAATCATNGGTATAGATTGATTATAAATAGCNATACCCATTAAAANTTTATNNTTATTATTTATCTGTNNACTTATTTTTNTAATATTATCAATAAATATCTCTTCATCTATTGTATAATTCATCGGTATTATAAAATCNAGAATTCCATCATTAATCCATTTTACCCAATCCTGTGACCATCTATTTTTTGCCTCNAAAGGATTTGGTTTTACNGCAGCACTTANTAAAATTTTAGAATTTGTTGAATTTATAAAATTTTTAATATCTTTTAGNAATTTAGTTATATTTTCTTGATTAAAAGTACTCCATAAATTAATAAGAGAATCANTTTCAACTTTGCTCAANCCTAATTCAGTATAATTTTNAATTACATGTTTAGGATTAAAAAAATGTTGCTTTTGAAATTNACTTATTGCTTCATCATTAAATCCATAATTATTATCCTTATGTCTTATATAATCAAAATGTATTCCAGCTANCNTTGGATACTCTTTTATTAATTCTTTAACGATATCATACAANTATANATTAACNTNAGGATGACTCGGTGATAAGTAAANACTATTATCTAAATTATTATTTTGATATGTATTGTCTATCCATTCAGGATATTTAAATAANATATGCTCTTNATCNAAAGGTANATTTGGTGAAGTCCATANNAAATAGGTGTTAATCCAAGCATGAATTTCAATNTTTAATAAATCACCNANNATTAANGCATACTCTAAAGGATCTAANTTTTCATCTACGTTATGATTAAAAGTTACTAATTTTGATTTATATAAAGCATCATCTCTTGAACGTACTTGTAAGNAAATATCTTTTATATTATTTTCAAATGCATAGAANATTAATGAGTCAATTGAGGACTTGGANTATAAATGATGTCNTTCAACCCATATTGATGTATTTAAATCTCGATCAAATGAGAAAACTAAATTAGATATTATAATTAAAAAAAAATATTTATTNTTCAGAAACTGAACTACTNTCTTCATCTACTTTTGCTTCCGATNCAAGAGAAACAAATTCAATAATAGACATTGTTGCATTATCATTTTTTCTGTTATCTAATTTAATTATTCTAGTATATCCACCAGAACGATCTGAATAGTTAGGAGCAATATCATGAATTAAGATATTAGTCATCTTTTTTCCTAATTTNCCTGGTAGNTTTTGAGTAATTAATCTATGGCTAGATAAATTTCCTTTTTTAGCATATGTAACTAATCTTTCAACAAAACTCTGAAGTTCTTTGGCNTTTGGAAGAGTAGTCTTAATACTTTTATGNTCGATTAATGACATTGCAAGATTTCTTTTTAATGCAATTCTNTGACTTGCAGTTCTATTTAATTTTCTACCTTTTACTAAATGTCTCATATTATTACTCTATATTCATATATTGTGAAATATCCATGCCAAACTCAAGTCCNAATTCACTAAGTTTTGCAACTAATTCCGTTAATGATTTACGACCAAAGTTTTTAAATTTGAGCATCTCACTCTCATCTTTAGAAACTAATTCTCCAATAGTTTTTATTCCTGCAGCNTGTAGNCAATTATGNCTNCTAACTGATAATTCCATCTCATCTATTGTTTTTAATAATAGATTCTTAGTTTCAAGAGCTTCTGATAACTCCTTATCATCAACAGCNTTAATTGCTTCTGAATCATCAAAAAGGAAAAAACCATAATGATCTCTTGCAATTGTAGCTGCATGATTCATTGCATCCTTAGGATTNGTTGAACCATCTGATTCGACNGTNAATGATAATTTTTCATGTCCTTCAGAAGANGTAGCTATAGGATCAACATTCCAAGAAACATTTAATATNGGATTAAAAAGAGCATCAATAGCTATTGTTCCAATTGTATCATCAGATCTTTTATTAGCATTTGCTAATGAATATCCTCTGCCTCTTTGAACTCTCATTTCTATATCAAATTTTTTATCTGAAGTTATTTCTGCAATATGATGGTCAGTATTTAANACTTCAAAATCATTCAAATGCTTATTAAGNTCTTTACCTTTAATGACAGAAGGNCCTTGTATTGAAAAATTNATTGTTTCAGGACCTTCATCTTTCATGCCAAANCGTAATTCCTTGAGATTTAGAACTATTTCAGTCAAATCTTCTTTTACNCCATCAATAGCTGTAAACTCATGCTGTACGCCATCAATTTTAATAGATGTAATTGCAGCACCAGGAATTGATGTTAATAAAATTCTTCTTAGACTATTTCCAACAGTAACACCATAACCTCTTTCAAATGGTTCGGCCTCTATAGAAAGAGAGGTTTCGTTTTCATTTAGTATTTTAACATTAATATCAGAAAAATGTTTATTCTTAGACATATTTATTTACCCTTATAATTATTTTGAATACAATTCAACCACTAACTGTTCATTAATAGGTTCAACTATTTCATCTCTTTGAGGAGATGATAAAAAACTACCTTGAAGTTTNGCTTTATCTATCCCTAACCATGGCATAGGATTATCACCTTGNANTTTTCTAAGNGAATCTTGAAAAATCTCCATTTTTTTACTTTTATCNCTNACTGTTACAANATCACCTTCTNTCAATTGAAAAGATGGTATNTTAACAACTCTATTATTTACTAAAAAATGTTTATGAGANACTANCTGNCTTGCTGATCTTCTTGTTGGNGCAAANCCCAATCTAAAAATNGTATTATCAAGTCTTGACTCAAGCATAATTAANAGATTTTCNCCTGTAGGACCATCTTTTTTTTGAGATTTTTTAAANTAATTTCTAAATTGTTTTTCAAGTAAACCGTANAAATATTTAATTCTTTGCTTNTCTCTNAACTGAATTCCATAATTTGAAAGNTTTCTTCTTCTTGAATTACCNTGTTGTCCTGGTGGATAATTTTTTCTCGGATTTCCAAATTTAGGTGANTCAAAAACTGGAAATTCTAATCTTCTACAAACTCTTGCTCTTGGTCCTGTATATCTAGCCATATTTAAATTATACCCTTCTTCTTTTNGGTGGNCTACATCCATTATGNGGAATAGGAGTCATNTCTGTAATACTAGTTATATTTAATCCTGCTGCACGNAANGATCTTATTGANGATTCTCTACCTCCTCCNGGTCCTTTNACCCGAACTTCTACTGTAGTTAAACCTCTATCAATTACTTCTTTTGCTAATTCTTCAGCTGCTTGCGAAGCTGCNAATGGAGTACTTTTNCTTGAACCTTTAAAGCCAAGAGATCCTGCNCTNTTCCAACCNATTGCATTNCCNTTTTTATCAGTTATTGTTATAATAGTATTATTAAANGTTGCTTTTATAAAAGCAATACCATCANTNGCTACTCTACTTTTTTTCTTTNCTCTAGCCAAATTTAACTCCTTTATACAGCTTTCTTTTTACCAGCAACAGTTTTNTTCTTACCTTTTCTTGTTCTGGAATTATTTTTTGTATTTTGTCCTCTNGCTGGAAGTCCTTTTTTATGTCTNGTNCCNCTATAGGTNCCNATATCCATTAATCTCTTNATATTTCTAGTTANTTCACCTCTNAGTTCACCTTCAACATTNTAGTTNTCTGAAATTTCATTTCTTATTGCAATTATCTGCTCTTCAGTGAGTTTATTAACTCTNATATTNGGNTCTACGGANGAAGCNNTTAATATTGCTTTTGCTTTAAATGNNCCAATACCNTAAATATATTGTATTGCAAACTCTACTTTTTTATTNCTTGGTAAATCTANACCTGCAATTCTTGCCATTGATTGTTATCCTTGTCTTTGCTTATGTTTTGGATTTATGCAAATAACTCTNAGAACACCTCTTCTCTTAATTATTTGACAATCTTTACACATTTTTTTTATTGAAGCTCTTACTTTCATTGCATTTAGTCCTTATATCGGTAGGTTATTCTACCTCTAGATAAATCATAAGGAGATAATTCTAACTTTACCTTATCATTGGTTAATATCTTAATATAATTCATTCTCATTTTTCCTGAGATATGAGCTAAAATTTCATGACCATTCTCTANCTTTACTCTAAACATNGCGTTAGGCANAGTTTCAAGAATNNTACCATCAACTTCTATATTTTCTTCTTTNGCCATTATACTGTCAAAATNCTTGGTCCATCTTTNTCAACTGTTATTGTATGCTCAAAATGAGCTGATGGAGTGCCATCTTTTGTNCAAATAGTCCAANTATCNGTTTTNGTGNATATTTCATCAGTNCCAAAATTAATCATTGGTTCTATAGCAAAACACATTCCTTCNTTTATTAAATCNCCAGTATTTTGCTNTCCATAATTTGGTATTTGAGGTTCTTCATGTAATTCTTGNCCAATNCCATGACCTACTAAATCTTTAACTACNCCAAAGCCAAANGATTCAGCATANGATTGAATAGCATGACCTATATCNCCAATTCTATTNCCNGGCTTAGCTTGNTTNATACCTTTCATAAGACATTCTTTTGTTACATCAATTANTTTTTCTTTATCANNATCAATATNTCCNACTGGAAATGTCTTTGCATGNTCTCCATAAAANCCTTCATGTATTGATCCAACATCAATTCCAATTATNTCNCCNTCNNTTAATTTTCTATTNCTTGGTACTCCATGGACAACNTCATCATTANTNGAAACACACAATGTNCCAGGAAANCCATANAATCCTTTAAANGCAGGNTTAGCNCCTTGATCAAGAATGAANTTTTCTGCNAATGNATCTAANTCTAATGTTGTNACACCAGGTTTNACCAAATTTTCNAGTTCAAAAAGTAANTCNCTTACTATTTCAGCAGCACGNCNCATTTTTTCNATTTCAGTTCTAGATTTNATCTTAATCATNATATTAATATTTTCTTTTACTTCTTCCTTGNATTTTACCTGACTTNANAAANCCATCATAATGNCTGGTAATTAAATGTGACTCNATTTGCTGAAGAGTATCTAATGCNACTCCNACTAAAATTAATATACTAGTTCCACCATAAAACATAGCTANGGANGGATCCATTCCATACTTCATCANACCAGTTGGAATAATTGCTACAAAAGCTAGGAAGAATGANGCTGGTAAAGTTACTCTNGTTAAAATGTTATCAATATAATCTGCTGTNGACTTNCCAGGTCTAACNCCNGGNATNAAACCACCATTCTTTTTCATATTATCTGCAACATCAACAGGNTTGAATGCTATTGCAGTGTAAAAATATGTAAAAATAATTATTANAATTGCTAAGAAAATAGCATAAATCCANCTATCTGGACTAAAATTNGTAATAAACCATTGACCTAATGATCCAGAAAACATTGAACCAATGGTNTTTGGTANGAACATTAAAGCNTGNGCNAAAATAATCGGCATNACACCNGCAGTTAAAATTTTCAATGGNAAATGTGTAGCNTGNCCACCATANACTTTTCTNCCCACAACTCTTTTTGCATATTGGACTGGAATTTTTCTTACACCAGTAGTAATCATGACAACAAATAAAGTTATTACTACCATCAATAAAATAGCAGGAATTACAGAGGTAAGTATGTAGGCTGAGGGTTGTTCAGCTATTTGTGCCATTTGTATATTAAAAACATGAGGAGCTTGAGCTAAAATACCAACCATAATTATAAGTGAAATTCCATTACCTAATCCATGATCAGAAATTTTTTCTCCTAACCACATCACAAAAACTGTTCCTGTGACTAAAGTAACAATAGTAACAAAATAAAACATGAAGTTTGCATTAGGTACAACAGGCTGAGCTCCACCAGCCATTTGAAATTCTTGACTTGCAAGAAATACAGATACACCTACAGATTGCAATAAAGAAATTAATACTGTTCCATATCTTGTAAGTTGGATAATTTTCTTTCTACCTTCTTCACCTTCCTTATTAAGACGTTGGAAGTATGGCACTACCGAACCCAAAAGCTGAATTATAATAGAAGCAGATATATAGGGCATAATTCCAAGTGCAAAAATTGAAGCTTGAGAGAAAAATCCACCTGCAAACATATCATATAAGCCTAATATTGTAGATTTATAAGTTTCCATAACTCTTTGAAGAACTACCCTATCAAGCCCAGGTAAAGGTACGTGCCCCCCAAGTCTGTATACAAGAAGCAAAGCAGATGTAAAAGCTACTTTTTTTCTAAGTTCAGGTATGTAAAAAATATTTATGAAACTTTTGATCATGTAATGTCAGCCTTTCCTCCAGCTTTTTCAATTTTACTTTTAGCGGAATCACTATAAAAATCTACTTTAATGTTGATTGATGAATTAACCTCTCCATCACCAAGTACTTTAACCTGTGAATTGACATTTTTTATTAAACCATTCTCTTTTAAAATATTTTTATCAATGTCTTTTAAATTTAATTTTACTAAATCATCCAAATTAAGAATTTGAATATTTTTTTTATTTTTTCTAAGGTGATTAAATTTACCATTACCCATACCACGTTTAGGTAATCTTCTGGCTAGAGGTGTTTGTCCACCTTCAAAATGCAATTTAGCTTTTGTTCCTGACCTAGATTTATAGCCATTATGCCCCTTGCCTGCAGTTCTTCCCTGTCCAGTAGCATTACCTCGTCCAATTCTTTTTCTATTAGAGGTAGCCCCTTTAGCTGGTTTCAAATTATTTAAACCCATTATATTTCCTTTGTTTTAATCAAAAATTCAATAGTTTTTATCATACCTTGAATCTGAGGATCAATATTTTTGACTACAGTTTTATTCATTTTAGTTAAGCCTAAAGCCTCAAGAGTTTTCTTAACATTTGGTTTGTAGCCAATTGGGCTTTTAACTAGTTTTATCTCAATTTTTTTACTTGCCATCGATGTTAACCCCTAGCTAAAAAGTTGTTTTAAGTTAATTCCTCGATCTCTAGCCACCATAAGAGGATCCCTAAGCTCCATTAATCCTTTTTGTACTGCTTTGACAACATTTACAGGATTTGAAGAGCCAGTTACTTTTGATAAAATATTTGTAATACCTACCAACTCTAAAACCTGTCTTACCGCACCACCTGCAATAATACCAGTTCCAGGAGATGCTGGCTTAAGAATTAGTCTAACAGATCCATATTTAATTTTTAACTCATGAGGTATAGTTGAATTAATTATTGGTGCTTTAAAAATATTTTTCTTTGCATCCTCTTTTGCTTTATTCACAGCAGATGCTACATCAATAGCCTTTCCAAATCCTAAACCTACATGGCCATTTCCATCACCAACAGCAACTACACTATTAAATCTCATAGCTCTTCCACCTGTAGTTGCTTTTGATATTCTTTTTATTGAGATTACATTCTCATCTTTCAAATCAAGCTCTGCAGGATTAATAAATGTTCTCATCATGCTCCTTTTCTAAATTTTTATTCCGTTATCTCTAAGCGTATCTGCTATAGCTTTAACTCTTCCATGGAATCTATATCCACTTCTATCAAAAACAACCTGATCAATTTTTTTAGTTTTTAATTTCTTTGAAAGATCATTAGCCACAATATTGCTTACGTCAATTTTATTTTTACTTTTAGCTATCTCTTTAGCTATACTTTTATCGAGACTTGAAGAAGAACAGATAGTAGAATTAGTTTTATTATCAATTAATTGAACAGAAATATTTTTATTAGACCTAAAAATAATTATTTTTGGACATTTCAATTTTTTATTAATTTTATAAGCAATTCTACTTTGTTTGTTTTTCCACTGATTTCTTTTAGTTATAACTGACATCTATGCTCCGACTGTTTTTCCTGCTTTTCTTCTAATGTGCTCATCAGAATATTTAACTCCTTTGCCTTTAAATGGCTCAGGCTTTCTTAAACTTCTTATTTTTGCTGAAACTTCCCCTACTTCTTGTTTATCAATACCTTTAACAATAATTGTAGTATTATTTGGAGTTTCAAAGGTTATAGTATCTGGTTTTTCAAAATAAATAGGATGAGAATACCCAAGATTAAGTAGTAAAAATTTATTACTACTTGCATCTGCAGTATATCCAACACCCACTAATTGTAATTCTTTTTTATAACCTTCAGAAACACCTTCAATCATATTAGAAACTAGAGCTCTTGTTAGTCCATGCAGCTCTTTGTTTGTTTTAGAATCGTCTTTTCTAGCTACAACCAAACTATCATCTTTCATTGTTATATTAATACCATCTTTAATATTTAATGATAACTCGCCCAAAGGTCCTTTAGCAGTAATAGAGCTGCTTTCAATGTTTACTGACACCTTTTCAGGAATTACAATTTCTTTTCTTCCAATTTGAGACATTATAAAATATTTTCCTTAGTTTTACCAAACATGGCAGAGGACTTCTCCACCCACGTTTAATGTTTTAGCTTTTTTATCCGAAACAACACCCTTGGAAGTGGATAAAATTGCTATACCCATACCATTTAGTACTCGTGGTAATTTATCTGAACTAACATAATTTCTACATCCTGGCTTACTTATTCTTTCAATACCATGGATGACTGGATTATTATTCTGATCATAATTCAAGAAAACTCTTAAACTATCCTGCGTTTCATCTTTAATCAATATATAATCTCTTATAAAATTTTCTTCCTTAAGAACATAAGAGAGTCTAATCTTTAATTTTGATACAGGTATATCTGTCCAAGGTTTTAATGCCATTTGAGCATTTCTTATTCTTGTTAAAAAATCTGCTACTGGATCTGTCATCGTCATAAGTAATAATTTCCTTT
>PCDA01000014.1 GCA_002591605.1 Fidelibacterota bacterium | reverse complement strand
CTGATGATAAACCTATTGGACTATATTATGTTGGAATTTTTATTAAAGGACATTTTTTCTCGGAAATGTATCAGTCTAAAATAAATGATAGAAAAATTAATAGGGAGATATCTTCAATTGCAGCACTCAATCTATTGAGATTGAAGATTAAAGAAAATTATGAATAGACGTTTATTCTTAGGTTATAAAATACCTAGAAAAATAATCGATACTATTGCTATGGCAAGAACAACTTTGGGAAATAACCAAAAGTTCTATAATTGGGTATCGGGTAATAATCTTCATATTACATTACTGTTTCTTGGTAGTACAGATTTAGTTGATGATGAACGATTGTGTAGTGATATCAATACTGTAATTAGCGAATATGAAGATTTTACAATTTCAATAAATGGTACTGGTGTCTTTGGAGGTGAAAATCAAATACTATGGTTAGGTGTTGATAGAGGCAAAGAAAAACTTCAGGAAATAAACTATGAATTACAAGTTCAACTAGCAGANGCTTTAAAAAAAACTNCNAAAAGCAAGTTTATGCCNCATATAACTATTGCAAGAAAGAAAAAAACAGAAATTAACAATAATATTGATGTGAAGAATTTCATGAATTCTGTATATTTTCCAATAGAATTTCATATCAAATTTTTCACTTTATTTGAAATTAGAAACATGAATGGTAGAGTGCACTACAAACGTATTGATAAGTATAACTTAATCTAAAGGAAATAATTATGGCTTCGAATGACAAAACTCTTGATCTCGCAATAACACAAATTGAAAAACAATATGGTAAAGGTTCAATTATGAAGCTNAATGAAGAAGTTGTGGTAGAATGCAATGGAATCTCCACTGGNTCNATNTCATTAGATGCTGCNGTTGGTATAGGNGGAGTNCCCAGAGGNAGNATTGTCGAAATATATGGTCCTGAATCATCAGGTAAAACAACGTTAACTCTTCATATTATTGCTCAAGCTCAAAAGAATAATGGTGTTGCTGCTTTTATTGATGCTGAGCATGCTTTTGATCCAAGTTATGCTAAGAANCTAGGTGTTGATTTTGAAAGTNTATATTTTTCACAACCAGATAATGGTGAACAAGCATTAGAAATAGCAGATATACTAGTTAGGAGTGGTACATTAGATGTTATTGTTATTGACTCAGTAGCTGCATTAGTTCCAAAAGCCGAACTTGAAGGCGATATGGGTGATTCTCATATGGGGCTTCAAGCAAGACTAATGTCACAAGCATTAAGAAAACTAACTGGTACTGTATCAAAATCAAAAACATGTGTTATATTCATAAATCAGCTTAGGCATAAAATAGGTGTAATGTTTGGAAGTCCAGAAACCACAACAGGAGGTAATGCCTTAAAATTTTATTCTTCATTAAGGTTAGACATTAGAAGAATTGCATCTATAAAAGATTCTGATTCAATTATTGGTAATCGTACAAGAGTTAAGGTAGTTAAGAATAAAATGGCATCACCTGGAAGAATGTGTGAATTTGATATTATGTATGGAGAGGGAATTTCATATGAAGGTGACCTTCTCGATTTAGCGGTTAAAGCTGATATCATAAAGAAAATGGGTTCATGGTATTCTTATAATGAAGAAAAAATTGGCCAGGGGAGAGAAAATGCTAAACAATACCTTAAAGATAATGAGAAATTTATGGTAAAAATCAAAAAAGAAGTAAGAGAATTTATCGGGATATAATGATTGACCATTACATTATACCAACGTTCAGTTCTGAGTGGTTTTTAGTGAATTTTATATCAATAGGTATAATAGTAATTTTCTTATTTAGTGGTCTTAAAATATGTAAAAATATCGAACAGAGAATGAAATTAGGCTTCTTCATAGGTTGTATTTTATTGTTTAGGATTTTGCTAATCCACCCTTACCAAATTCATATTGGTATTTGGGATAAAGTTCATAGTTTACCTCTTCATCTTTGTGGAATTTCAGCTATTATCTCATCGTTTATACTTTTTAAATTCAATCAAATTTTATATGAATTTTTAATTTTATTAGGTCTCCCTGGAGCTTTACAGGCNCTACTGACACCTGAGTTAACGCTTGGGTACGATAAAGTTTTGCTAGTTGAATATTTTGTATCNCATGGTGGAATTATGCTGTCGGGTTTGTATTTAACTTATGTCTTAGGACATAGACCGAGGATTAAATCATGGCTAATAGTTGCTGTTATATCCCAAATTTTACTTTTTTGCATACATATTTTAAATGGCTTTTTAAACTCAAATTACATGTATACAAGGATAAAACCAGAAGTAGATAATATTTTAATTATTGGAGAGCATCCGTATTATTATATTGGATTTGAAATATTTGGTTTTTTGAATATAATTTTGTTTTATTTTTTCTTTACAAAAACAACTAAATATCAACTTGAAAAATAAAATGTATACATATTTTAAAATTTATATAGCATACTTTATTATAGGTTTATTCATTCAATCAAATACTATATTATTCGCTAACTATATTGCTACTGGAAGTTTTGGTGCTGCGACGATTGATGGTAAAATATATAATCAAATTTCTTTTCGACCTGAGATTTCTTATAATAAGTTAGGTATAGGTTTTGATGTAAATATTTATATTGATGCAAATGGAGAAATATATTCTAAAAATTGGATGTTTAGCAATTTTGATACTTCTTTAGAAACTATTATGGATAAAATATATTATTTGCGATGGGGTAATCGAAATGATAATTTCTATTTTAGGGCAGGATCATTGCCATCAATAACTTTAGGTTACGGCGCCCTTGTCGACCGCTATTCAAATTCACTAGAATATCCTCAGGTAAAAAAAATAGGTTTAAACCTAATTGCTGGGAATAATAAAGTTAAGTTTGAATATATTCATAGTGATTTTAAATCAACTCCAGGATTGATTGCTTTGGAAACCAAATTTAATCTATCATCCAGATCAAATGTATTTATTAACATTGCACATGACATTAATCAATTGGCTAGATTAGATGAAATTCCATCAAACAGAAGTGAGTCAGATTGGATTGATTGGTGTCAAGAGTTAGAGCAGGTTTTAGAACTAAGTTTAGAATGTCCTAGTACTTATGATTTGATTGAAAATCAATCTCCTTATGAAGGTAAAGACCCNGTATCCGGTATTTCAATAGGTGCAGATTATGTGTTTTCTGATAAGATTTCAATTTATAGTGAGTGGGCTCAATTAATAGGCAAAACAGATAATGACCAAAATTTAGGAAATGGGATAATTTTTCCTGGATTATCTTACAGATTTAAAAATGGCAAATTTAAATTAGAAGGTCGCCATATTTTGTCAAATAATTTTATGTTCAATTATTGGGATAGATCATATGATATTCAAAGAACAATTGACAGTTCGAATGATTTCAACAATGATGAATTTTATACTAAAGAAAGCACTCTACAAAAATATAAAACGATGAATGGAGTCTATTCATACTTCTCTTATGATATATTAAGAATTATGAATTTCCTTGTTGGGTATCAGTATCTAATAAAGGATGAAAATACATATAAATCATTTAGCTCAAGTATAAATATTAATCCAAACTTAATACCTAAGGTTAAAAAAATTGAATTTTTTTATCAAAATAATAATGTTTCAAATCCATTTAAATTAGGTTCTAGTTCTATTCATGGTTATGATATTGGTGTAGAGGCTTCTGATAGAATGACTATAACTTATCAGTCAAGAACGACATATAGGTTACGAGAAAATGGTGAGTTTGAACCGATTAGAATAATGCAACTTGATACACAATTTGACTTTTAAATGAACTCAAAAGAATTAAGACAAAATTTTATAGATTACTTTACAAAAAAGAAAGAGCACACTTTCATTCGAAGTTCCTCTGTGTCTCCAATTGATGATCCTACATTACTATTTACTAATGCGGGTATGAACCAATTTAAAGATATTTTCTTAGGAAGTATCAAACCTGAATCAACCAAAGTTGNAAATTCACAGAAATGTATACGAGTAAGTGGAAAGCACAATGACCTTGAAGAGGTAGGCGTAGACCACTTTCATCATACTTTTTTTGAAATGTTAGGAAATTGGTCATTTGGTGACTATTATAAATCAGAAGCAATAAAATGGGCGTGGGAATATTTAACTGAAGTTTTAAATCTAGATAAATCAAGANTATGGGTAACTGTCTATAAAGATGATCTTGAATCAGAAAACCTTTGGAAAGAGCTGACCGACATTAAACATGAAAGAATTCTTAGATTCNCTGAGAAGGATAACTTTTGGGAAATGGGCGAGACCGGACCATGTGGACCTTGTACAGAAATTCATTACTTTATGGGTGATGATGCCTCTAGGCAAGATCCAAGTGGTGTTAATAGTGAAGATTTATATCGTGAAATTTGGAATTTAGTTTTCATTCAGTATAATCGTTCTAAGGATGGGTCACTTATTGATTTACCAGTTAAACATGTAGATACAGGTATGGGTTTAGAAAGAATATTATCTGTAGTTAATAACGTAAATGATCATTATGAAACAGATTTGTTTAAGCCAATAATCAGTGAGATAGAAAAGGTTTCAAATAAAAAAATAGATACTCCGCATAGAGTTATAGCTGACCATTTACGAATGCTATCGTTCTCAATAGCTGATGGAGTAATGCCTTCAAATGAAGGTAGGGGGTATGTTCTCAGAAGAGTGTTGAGAAGAGCATCTAGATATGCAAGGATGTTAAATCTAAAAGATCCATTTATCTATAATTTAGTAGATATTTTAGCTGAGATAATGGGCGATGCTTACCCTGAATTGATTGAAAAAAAGAATCATATAAAATCAGTAATTAAGTCCGAAGAGAGTTCATTTTTAAAAACTTTAGATAAAGGGATATTAATTTTTAATGATATAGCAAGCAATCAGGAAGAAAATAGTAAAATAAATGGTCAAGATGCTTTTCGATTGTATGATACCTATGGATTCCCCATTGATTTAACAATACTTATGGCGAAAGAAAAAAATCTTAGTGTCGATATTGATTCATTTAATCAAGAAATGCGGCAACAAAAAAAACGAGCTCGTGAATCAGGTAAATTTATATTAGATCATGAAAAAATTGAATGGAAAATACTTGCAGATACTCAAGGTTCAATCTTTAAGGGGTATGAAATGCTTGAATTAGAATCTACAATCATAAAATATAGACAAGTTGATAAACATTATGAGTATGTACTAAAAGAAACCCCATTTTATGCTGAATCAGGAGGGCAAGTAGGTGATAATGGTAAAATATTTAATAATGACTACTCCTTAGATATTTCAGATACAATTAAAATAGGTGAAGATATTGTCCATATTTCAGAAGAATACAATGAAAATATTGTAAAAAACAATAAGGTCCGTTGCGTAGTTAATTTATCAGATAGGAATAAGATAAAATGTAATCATACAGCAACTCATTTACTTCAAGCTTCTTTAAAATATGTTTTAGGTGATCATGTTCAACAGGCAGGTTCTTTAGTCGATTCACAAAAATTACGTTTTGATTTAACTCATTATAATAAAATCACTAAGGATGAAATTCGTAAAGTAGAAAACATAGTTAATGAAAAAATTCAACAAAATATTGATTTAAAAGTTTCAATAATGGATTTTGATAAAGCAAAAGAAAGTGGTGCAATAGCAATGTTTAATGAAAAATATGGTGATAAGGTAAGAGTTGTTGATGTTGATAGTTTTTCGAAAGAGCTTTGCGGTGGTACTCATGTTAGTAATACAGGAGAAATTTCATTATTTAAAATAAAAAGTGAAAGTTCTCTCGCAACAGGAGTTAGAAGAATTGAAGCTTTAACTGGATTAAAAGCTTTATCATACTTGAATAACTTAGAAGATTTGATATTTGAGTTAAAAAATAAAATGAATTGCAGTAATGATGAAGTCTTTGATAAGATGAGTCAACTAATATCTAATAATAAAGAAAAAGAAAAAGAAATCACTTTACTTGTTAAGCAAAATCAAGAGTATGTCATAAATGAACTGATTGATAAATCTATTTCTTATAAAGAAGTAAAAATAATAGCATCTAAGAAGAATGGCATTAGAGATATTAAAGATTTTGGCTCTAGTATTTGTGACAAATATTCAGGAAATTTCATTGCTGTTATAGGTACGATAATAAAAGATAAACCAATGCTTGTTTGTGTTGTTTCACTTAAACTTCAAGAAACTCTTGGAGCAAATGAAATTATTATGCCCCTTGCAAAAATTATTGATGGTGGAGGAGGTGGAAAAAAATCTGTATCTACAGCAGGAGGTAAAGACGTCAGTAAACTACAAGAAGCTATTGATAAATCTATTTTAATTATAAAGGAAATGATTGATGAGAGATTCTAGTTCTACATTAATTTTTGAAAAAAGTAAAAAAGGGAGGCATGGAATATCTCTTCCTGCTTCAGGGTGTCCTGATGTTGATATATCTACAAAGATAGATCAAAATCTTTTACGAAAGAAATCTTTGGATCTTCCCGCTGTTTCTGAACCAGAAGTTGTTAGACATTATACTAATTTGTCTGCAAAAAATCATCATATAGATAAAGGCTTTTATCCATTGGGGTCATGTACAATGAAATATAATCCTAAAATAAATGATTTTATTGCAAGCTTTGATGGTTTTAAAAATATACATCCTCTTCAAAACCCTGAATCAGTACAGGGATGTTTAGAGCTTATGTTTGAGTTGGAAGTTATACTAAATAAAATAACAGGGATGCATTCTTCAACTGTACAACCAAGTGCTGGTTCGCAGGGTGAGTATGCTGGTATTCTTGTGATGAGTAAATATCATGAAATTAACAAAAATGAAAAAAAGACAATTATAATTCCTGAATCTGCACATGGAACTAATCCTGCAAGTGTTGTTTTAGGGGGATATGAACCAATTAAAGTAGGAACTGATGCAAGGGGAAGGGTAGATATCAATGATTTAAAAAGTAAAGTTGATAAATACACAGCAGGTATGATGTTAACTCAACCTAATACTCTTGGACTTTTTGAAGACCACATAGAAGAAATTTCGGGTATTATTCATGATGTGGACGGCTTAATGTATATGGATGGAGCTAACTTAAATGCTTTGTTGGGAATTGCAAAGCCTTCAGTTATGGGTTTTGATATTACTCATATAAATTTACATAAAACTTTTTCGACACCTCATGGTGGTGGTGGACCAGGCGCTGGTCCTATATGCGTTGTAGAAAAACTGTCTAGTTTTTTACCAAATCCAAGAATTATCAAGAATAATGATAAATTTGAATTTTCTTTCAAAAATAAAAATTCAATAGGAAGATTGCATAGTTATTATGGAAATTTTTTAGTTTTAGTAAGAGCTTATTCATACATATTATCATTAGGAGATGAAGGTTTAGAAAAAATGTCTCGTGTAGCAATTTTAAATGCAAATTATCTTAAGAAAAAATTAGAAGAAACATATGATATTCCCTACAGCAATGGCTCAATGCATGAATTTGTTATTTCTGCATTAAAACAAAAAAACAGAGGAGTAAAAGCTCTTGATATTGCAAAATCATTGTTAGATTATAATTATCATTCTCCAACTATATATTTTCCAATAAATGTTGCAGAATCAATAATGATAGAACCAACAGAATCAGAATCTATTGATACGTTAGATGCATTTGCTGAAGCAATGATTGAAATAGATAGCGATATAGATCAAAATCCTGATAAAATTCTAGATGCACCTATTACTACGCCTGTTAGAAGACTTAATGAAACAAAGGCAAATAGAGAAATAGATGTAAACTACTTTTTAAGTGTTGATGAAAAATGAACCATATAACTAATGATAACAAAATTATTATTAGAATAGATAGAGGCGAATACGTTAATAAAACTATTTTAGATGTAGCGAATTTCTATAATCTTAAATTTGGATGGATTAATGGATTGGGTGCAATTATGGATCCAGAATTAGGTTATTATGATTTAGAAAATAAAAAATATATAAAAAAAAATATAGCTGGGGAATTTGAGTTGACAAGTTTGGTAGGTAATATAACATTAAAAGATGATAATTTATTTGTTCATTCACATATTACTTTTTCAGACATAAATTTTAATGCATATGGTGGACATCTTTTTGATTGTAAAATAGCAGTTGCAGGTGAGTTTGTAATTTTTAAGAGTCCTATAGAAATTAATCGTAGATATGATGATGAAGTAGGTCTATATACATGGAGTTGTAATATTGATTAATAGGATTAAAACTAAAAATGCACCTAAAGCTATTGGAGCATATTCCCAGGGTTCAATTTATGAAAATCTAGTTTTTACATCTGGGCAAATAGCTATTAATCCTATTAGTGGTAATTTAGTTACAGATGATTTTTCAAAAGAAGTAGAGCAAGTTTTAGAAAATATAAAATCAGTTTTAGAGGCTGGGGGTAGTAATCTTGATAATATAATTAAGCTTACTGTTTTTATAACAGATATGTCAAATTTTAAATTTGTAAATGAAGTTTTTGAAACCTTTTTCATTGATGAGTATCCTGCTAGATCAGTTGTCGAAGTTTCCGGCTTACCTTTAAATGTTAATATTGAAATTGAAGCAATCGGAATAAAGATATGAAATTAATAGCCATATTTATAATCTCATTCTCAACACTTTTTTCAGCTTATATGGAAATTGACTCTACAGCCATCAGAGATTCTGCTAAGTCATTTAAATGGTCTTTAATTCCTTTGGTATCTCAAGGCCAAGCTTATAATCAAAAATATTTTAAGTCGATGTGTTTTACGCTATCTCAATCTTATGCTTTAAGCCAAATGTCATATTATGATCAATTAGATGGTATAGATAATATAAAAATGAGAAATAAATTTGGATGGTGGTTTTTAGGATTCTATGTGACCAGTATTATAGATTCTTATATAGATGGAGAACTATCAACTTTCCCTTTAAGGAAAAAATAATATGTGTGGAATAGTAGGAATAAAGTCAGATAAAGAAAATGTATGTCTATCAATATACAATGCACTAACAGTTCTTCAGCANAGAGGNCAAGATGCTGCTGGTATGGCAGTNTCAGATTCGAACGGTTTCCTTAAAATGCATAAAGATAATGGNTTAGTTCGNGATGTNTTTANTGAAGAGCAAATGCANAGATTNTCAGGTTCTATTGGAATAGGACANGTTAGNTATCCAACTGCAGGNACTATGAAAAANTCTGAAGCACAGCCATTTTATGTNAACTCTCCATTTGGNATTGTNCTAGTTCANAATGGTAATTTAGTNAACACTTCNAANTTAAGANAAGAGNTATATGANGAAGATAAGAGACATATTAATACTCAATCTGATACNGANGTATTAATTAATATTTTTGCTAGTGCTCTTGAAAATAACCTNGATGGAGAANTNAATAANGAATGTATATNTAAAGCAGTTAATGAAGTNCANTCAAGAGTTGTAGGTGCATACTCAGTNATTGCAATNATTCTTGGNTATGGAATGGTAGCNTTTAGAGATCCAAATGGTATAAGNCCACTTGTTNTTGGTTCAAAAAATGATTCAACNCATATGGTTGCTTCTGAAAGTGTTTCATTGGAATGTTTNGGTTATCGATTGGANAGAGATGTTGAGCCTGGCGAAACTATTATTATTGATAGTNANGGTAAAATTGACTCTTGGAAATATNANGGTGANATCAATAGAACTCCATGTATTTTTGAATTTGTCTANCTTGCNCGNCCAGATAGNACCATTGAANAAATNAATGTATATGAAAGCAGATTGTCNATGGGTAGATATNTAGCAGAAAAAATTAAATTAACTCTTTCNANANAAGAGCTTGATGANATTGATGTTGTTATTCCTATNCCTGATACAAGTAAAACCAGTACAGTTCCNTTGAGTATCTCTTTAAANAANGAATTNAAAGAAGGTTTTGTTAAAAATAGATATATTGGAAGAACTTTTATAATGCCTGGACAAAAAGTTCGAAAGAAGTCAGTAAGGCAAAAACTNAANACAATTGATATAGAGTTTAAAGATAAAAAAGTTTTATTGATCGATGATTCTATTGTTAGAGGTAATACTAGTAAGCAAATTGTTCAAATGGCTCGAGAAGCTGGTGCCAAAAAGGTTTATTTTGCTAGTGCTGCACCCCCAATTAAATTTCCAAATGTTTATGGTATTGATATGCCTTTTGTAGAAGAACTAATTGCGCATAATAGAAGTATTGATGAAATATCCAAAGAGATTGGTGCAGATAAATTGATTTATCAAGATTTAGAGGATCTGGTTAGTGCTGTAAAAGAGGGTAATCCATCTATAGAAAATTTTGATACGTCTTGCTTCAATGGAGAATATGTAACAGATGGTGTAGATGCTGATTTTCTAGAAAATTTATCTAATTCGCGTATAAAATCTGAGTTATAACGATGATTAAAGAATTTTTTAAAACTAACCCTATACATAAAAAAATAGTTCCATTATTAGATGTAATTATGATTACAAGGCTATCTTATTTTTTTGGTGTATGGGCAATGGTATGCATAGGTATGTATTTAGGTGATTTAATTAATAATAGTGTTGATATTAACTCAACAACTCTGAGCATCCCAACTTCTATATTATTTCTTGGTATTTCCTTTATTTGTGCATCAATTTTTATCGTTAATCAAATTTATGACTTAGAAGTTGATGAAATTAATAATAAAGCAAAAATTATTGATAATTTCATATCAATAGGTTTTTCTAAGAAAATTTTATTTTTTCTTTTATCTACTGGTTTTTTATTAATTATTTTTATTGATATTCTAGTTGTTTTTCCAATGCTACTATTATATTTGATTTGCGGGATACTCTTTACAAATCAAAATTTCAATTTTAAGCAAAATATGTTCATGAATTTTTTATTTTATATAATATTAGCTCTCTTTCTTATTTTATCTGGATTAATATATTCAAGAAATGATATGAATATTATCAGTCTATTTTCTTTGTCATTAAAATTTATACTTTTATTTTTACTTATTTATGGAGCAGTAGTACTAGCAATTAATATATTAGATCAAGAAGGTGATCGAAAAAGTAATAGAATTACAATTCCTCAGAATATTGGGATAAGATTTACATCAATAATTGCTTTTTTAATGTGTCTGTTTAGTTTTTTTATTGGATTACTCTTGGAAGAGCCTTTATCAGTAGTATGCTCAATATCCTCAATTCCATTTTTCTTATATTTGATTTTTAGAGGGAAAGAAAAAGATGTTATAAGATCGATTCGATATCCAATTTTACTGATTAATTTCTATTTATTTATGATATTTCCCCTTTTATTCTATCCTATCGTCATAACATATTATATTTCAAAATACTATTACTGGCATAGATTTTCTTTACATTATCCAACCTTACTAGTAGATAATGATTAATATTAAAGAATATAGATGTGATTTTTGTACGGCTTGTGTTACAGTTTGCCCCCCCGACTGTATTGAAGTAAGAGAGGCTAGTATTAAAATTGATAATAATACATGTATTGATTGTAACCTATGTACTTATGTTTGTCCAATTGAGGTATTAAGTCCCAATGAAAAACAATTATGATATAGTTGTAGTTGGAGGTGGCCCCGGTGGCAGTATGGCTGCTCTTCATTCTGCTAAAGGTGGAGCGAATGTATGTCTACTAGAAAAAACTAGAGATATAGGTTATCCAGTTAGATGTGGTGAGGCCATGGGTGAGTGGGCTATTAAGCAATTTTTTGAGCCTAAACCATCATGGATAGCTGCAGATATTAAAAGAAGTAGACTAGTTGCACCTAACGGTATTCCAATTGACATCCCTTTTAATAAAGAACAAGCTTATGTTTTAAATAGACGAGTTTTTGATTATGATTTATCATTAATGGCTTCAAAAGAAGGTGCTAATGTTTTTACAAAATGCTATGTTAAGTCTATTGATAGAAATGATGAAAATGGATATGATGTACATTTAGATTATTTGGGTGAACATAAATCTATAAAAACTAAACTTATCATTGGAGCTGATGGGATTGAGTCTAGAATAGGAAGATGGGCTGGAATTAAAACTCAAATAAATATGCGAGATATGGAATCATGCATTCAATATTCAGTTGGGAATATAGAAGTAGATTCAAATAGAATCGATATGTATGTAGGAGATAATTGGGCTCCAGGTGGTTATTTATGGGTTTTTCCAAAAGGCGATGGAACTGCGAACATAGGTCTTGGTATTGGTTCAAAGTTTAATAGAAAAAAATCAGCTAAAAAGTATCTTGATGAGTTCATTGAAAATAAATACCCTGAGGCTACAATTCATACTACAATGTGTGGAGGAGTACCATGTTCAAAACCTATGGCTCATCCTATTTGTGATAACGTTATGTTAGTAGGAGATGCGGCGCATTTTATAAATCCAATTACTGGAGGTGGAATAGCAGCAGCTATGAAATCAGGAATGTTTGCAGGTCAAGTTGGTTCTGAAGCTATCATTGCAAATGATTATAGTCAAAATTTTTTAAAAAAGTATATTTCTCTCTGCCAAAAAGATTTTACTAAAAGACATGAAAAAATTTATAAGGTTAAAGAAACAATTACTAAATTGACTGATGATGAAATGAATCAAATGGCTCTCAAAATTAATAAACTTCCCCCTCATAAAATTACTTTAAGTAAAGTATTTACTACAGCAATAATGAAAAAACCATCATTAATTATTGATGTCATGAAAATGTTTGCAGGGTTTTAATTTTGAACATAAATCCCTTTCTGGATAAATGTAAGCTTAATGAATTTGTTGCAATTGACCTAGAAACTACTGGCCTTTCTCCTAAAGAAGAATTTATAATTGAAGTTTCAGCAGTAAGATTTATAAATGGAACAGAGCATGAGACTTTTTCATTTTTATTAAATCCAGGAAAACCTATACCTTCGTTTATTGAGGATCTTACTGGTATTACTAATAGTATGGTTACAGGTAAACCTAGTTTTGTAGATATATTAGATGATTTTGTTAAATTTGTAGGCAAATCACCCGTAATTGGCCATAATGTAAAATTTGATATAGATTTTATTAAATATCATTCAAATAATAAAATTGACTTATCAAAAACTAATTTAATTTGTGATAGCTATTTACTATCTAAGGTTGTGTTATTTTCAAATGAGGAGCATAGCCTTGAAGCGATATCAGAATTCTATGATTTGCCCATTGAAGGTTCCCACAGAGCTCTTAATGACGCAAGAAATTCTGGATTAGTAATAATTAATCTTCTTGAGCAGCTTTCTACATTTGATAAAGATTTACTACTAAGAATTAAAAATATTTTTTTAAATAGAGAAACACCGAATTCAATTATATTTGATAATTTCATCGATTGTTTAGATGATACGTCTACAAATTTTAAATTCCGTTCAGCTAGGAAATCCTTTTATAAATTTAAATCAAATAAAAAATCTCTAATTCCATCACTTGATGAAATTGCTGGTAAAGATGGCTATCTATATTCAGACTCAAAATATGAATTTAGAGAATCACAATTTAAGATGATGCAAACTATACAATCTGATATACATAATGATAATTTATCTATCATTGAGGCAGGCACTGGGCTTGGTAAAACATATGCATATTTGCTTCCATTTATAATAGAAAGTATGAAAAATGATATTCCATTAATAATATCTACATATACCAAGTCACTTCAAGATCAATTGTTCTTTAAAGACTTAAAATATATTCTTGATTTTCTTGATATTGATTCAAGCGCTCTATTATTGAAAGGAAGAAATAATTACATATGTCCAACTAGATTAATGCATATTGAATTTAATTCTTTGGATTTAATTCGTGACTTCGAATGTCATGATCTAGCTACAATTGTAGTTTGGTCATCATATACTAATTCTGGAGATGTTGATGAATGTTCAAGTTTTAGTACCACTAGAAGCTCAAGACTTTGGAATTTGATAAAAAGTGAAGCTAGATTTTGTCAAAAAAAATGTGGTCATTCAGGATCATGTTATTACACTCAAAATACTGACCTGATAAAAAAATCTACAATTATTGTTGTTAATCATGCGCTACTTATTTCAGACGCAATTGATAATAGAAATCTACTTCCAAATAAGCATTTATTTGTAATTGATGAGGCGCATGATTTCTTTAAATCAGCAAAAGATATTCTAACATCTGTTTATGATAAGACTTTTTTTAATAATTATTTAAATGATATCGTAACTATTACAAGTAAAATTATTGATAATGAATCTGATTTAGAAATAATTAATTTTTTAGATTTTATAAAAGAAACTATAGCAAATATAACATCTTTTTATGATAGCTATTTGGTTTCTAAAGATAATGATTCTTTAAATAATTCAAGTTATCCCTCAATCTCAATTTACGATGATTTATCTACTGAATTTCAAGATTGTATGCCAACACTTGATGAACTAATAGATAATCTAAAAGAATTGCAAAATAAATTTGTCCACTTTAATGATAATGAAAGTTATAATGAAAGATTTAGAAAGTTAGGTCTAATCGATTTAATTAGTCAGTTTTCAGATCAAATCGACATTTTTATTGAATCAAATAACTCAGATAGCTATTTATCATGGATGAAGTATTTTCATAAAAATAATACATGTTCAATTAATCATTTAAACAAAGATATTGGAATAATATTATATGAAAAATTCTTTTCTAATAGTAATCCTGGTTTACTCTGCTCTGCAACCCTAACGGTTGATAATAGTTTTGATTATTTCATTTCTAAAATTGGATTAGATAATTACAATAATAATCAGGAAATAAATAAATTAATTTTATCTAGTCCATTTTTTCTTGAAGATCAGGTCGATTTTTATACTTTTAAATCAGATATAGATATCAATTCAAATGAATATATTGATAATATATCTAATCAAATATTTGAGATTTCAAGTTTTTTTAACAAAAGGATGTTAATCTTGTGCACTTCATATAAGCAGGCATCTCAGATAAAAAATAAGCTAAAACCTAAATTTTCTAAATTTAATAAAAAGCTATTAGTTCATGAGAAAGGTAGAAGTAGAAATTCATTGATTAGGGCTTATAAATCATCTAAGAGCTCAGTTTTAATTGGTACCATGGCATTCTGGGAAGGTATAGATTTACCTGGAGATGAATTGTCTATATTAATGATGTTAAGAATTCCTTTTTCTAATCCAAATGAACCATATATGAGATATTTGAATGATCAAATGTCATCAATTGGAGATAATAGTTTTAGTAAACTACAGGTTCCTGCTGCATGTTTAAAAATGAAGCAAGGATTTGGTCGCTTAATCAGAACAGAGTATGATTCAGGTATTTTCATAATAACAGATCCAAGAATCCATAATTCAAGATATGGTCATAAAATTTTAAATTCTTTCCCAATAGAATCTCAACCTTATCATCATTTTTCTACAATATTAAATAATAAAAAAATTCTTTAGTTTTTTTCATTGTTTTTAAAATAAGTTACTCAATGCAAGAGCATTATAAAAATATATCCAACTCCAAGCCAATTATACTTGATGGCAAGAATCTTACTATTTCAGATTTATACAGCATAGCATATAACAATCAGCCTGTTTCATTAGCTGATGAATCAAAATCTAAAATTATTTTTTGCAGGAAAATGGTCGAAGATAAAATCAATGAAGGTGAAATAGTCTATGGAATTAATACTGGTATTGGAGAATTTTCAGAAACAGTATTAGATGATTCGCAAATAGAAGACTTTCAAAAATATTTAATTTATAATCATTCAGCTGGTATTGGCGAACCTGCTCCGATCGAGTATATTAGAGCTGCGATGGCAAGTAGAGTTAATGTTCACTCTAATGGAAACTCCGGGTGTAGACTTGAGATAACACAAACAATTATAGATATGTTGAATAAAGGGGTCACACCTTACGTTTGTCAGAAAGGTTCTGTTGGAGCATGTGGAGATTTAGCTCCAATGGCTCAGATAGCTCTTGTGCTCCTAGGCGAAGGTAAAGCATATTATAAAGGT
>PCDA01000013.1 GCA_002591605.1 Fidelibacterota bacterium | reverse complement strand
AACTTAACTATTTTATTTATTGCCCACGACCTTTCAGTAGTAAATCATATTTCAACTGAAATAGCAGTTATGTATTTAGGTGAAGCAGTTGAATATAATAAAACAGAAGAAATTTTTTCAAATCCTCAGCATAAATATACTAAGACTTTATTAGCTGCAATCCCGCAACCAAATCCACTAGGAAGAGAAGAAAGAATTAAAAAGAGAAAAGAATTAGACTTATAGTAAATGAATAATCAATCTCATTTCATTTACTCAAAATCAATTATCAAACCTGAATTAGAAATAAAAATTATAGAGTTTGCAAATAGTAAACCCTCAACAAAAAAAATCTCATCATTCTTAAATACAAATTTTTCAATAGATGCTACAGATGATAAGGATATTATTTCTGCATATAATCATGATTGGTCTAGTATGATAGGAAAAGCTTCTATTTTATGTAGACCTACGAATTCTACAGAATGTGCTATTGCTATCAGATTATGTAGTTTATTAAAAATTAAAATTACAATATCTGCAGGTAGAACAAATCTTACTGGCAGTGCAACACCAAATGGTGGGTTAATTTTATCTATTGAAAAAATGAATAAAATTGATAGTCTTGACACCTCAAATAAGCTCATATCAGTTAATCCTGGAGTTTATATTGAACAAGTTAGAAAGTTTGTAAAATATGAATCGCAAAACCGTTTAATTTTTGCTGTTGATCCAACAAGTAGAAATGAAGCAATGGTTGGGGGTGCAGTTTCATGCAATGCATCAGGTTTCATACCAGGTCCCAAGGGTTCAATGAGAATGTGGGTGAATCAATTAGAGTTTTTACTACCAAATGGAGAGCATATAACGGCAGAAAGAGGGCAATATATATCAAAAAATGGACAGTTTATCATTAAAGATTCAAATGGAGAAGATTCAATAGTTTATATTCCAAGATATAAAAGAGTAAACTTAAAAAATGCAAGTGGCCCATTTACTGCAGAAGATGGGAAGTTAGATTTAATAGATTTAATTGTAGGTAGTGAAGGAATATTTGGATGTATTACCAATGTGCATTTAAAACTTTCAGATAATCCAAGTCAGTATATTAACCTCTTCATTAAACTAAAAAATGAAGAAATAGCTTTTAATTTCTATAACTACATACGAAAAATATTGAATGATGATATGGGTAATCTATCCGGATTTGAATATTTTGGAAATAATTGTCGATCATATATGAATCATTATGAATATTTTTTTAATCAGAAATATTCAGTTGGAATTTATATGCAAATACCTTTGTATGATGACAATATTGATAAATGGATAGAAAAATGGTATGATATTTTGATGGGTTTTGATGATATAAATGAAGAAGAACAAATACTGTCACTTGATGACCCTAATAATTGGAAAACTTTCTTTGAGGCACGTCATTCCATTCCAGCTAATGCTCTACATAAATCTAAAGAATATAATACAGCAAGTATAATTACAGATACAATCGTTCCCCCACATTCATTTCATGATTTCATAAAAAAAACTCATTCTTTAATAAAGAGTAAAAAAATAGACTATCTCTTATTTGGACATTTGGGCGACTGCCACCTTCATTTCCATTTAATTCCAAATGCAGAAAATGAAAATGAAGCTATTAAATGTTACCGAGATATCATTCAAATATCTTCAAATCTTGGTGGTATATATTCAGCTGAACATGGAACAGGAAAACGTAAAAAGAAAGATTTTATTGAATGTTATGGAATGAATGGTGTTAAAGAAGTTATCAAATGTAAAATTGGATTTGACCCTAACTTTTTATTTAATAATGGAAATGTAGTAGATAAATAAAAAGTGCGATAAAATAAATTTATTTATCGCACTTCTAGTCAAAACTATAAAACGTTATCTATTTTAGTAAAATCATTTTTCCACTTAAACTTACATCATTTGTAGATAATGTATAAACATATGCACCTGTTGATACCTCCTGACCATAGAAATCTTTTCCATCCCAGGAAATATTATGATAACCAGTTTTCATATTTTTATCAAGCAGAGTATTAATTAATTTTCCAGAAATATCATAAATATTGAGAATTGTATGATTATCTGAGGGCAGACTAAATGAAATAGTAGTACTTGGATTAAATGGATTAGGATAATTTTGACTTAAACTATAATCAGTCGGTATCAAAGAATTAGACTCTAATTCCAATGAAACATAAAACAACTCATTATTAGACCATGCAGGTATATCTCCAACTAATAAATTTTCATTTCCATCAGAATCCACCCAGACAATTTTTGGAATATCATTATCTTGACAGTATCCTGCAGTAGCATAGCTATCATATCCCATGACAGGAATATCTGTAAAAATACCATTCCACTGTCTTGCTCCAACTAAAACATCATCATTATAAGCTAGAATCCAATTTCCTTTTTGTATATTAGCATCTAAATTTTCAATAAAATAAAATGCCTGCTGGGTAGATTGAGTAAAACCATATGAATCATTTAAACTTTCATATGAAGATTGACGATTATTTGAGGCATTGGATAAGTTAAATGAAAATTCGAATGCACCATCGACCTTAGCCCAATAACCTTTGGTACCTTCAAACTCGCTTAAGCTTCCTACCCATCCTAAAACTGGATTTGGACTTGCGGCTACTCCTTCACCAATCACGCCTGTAAAATATCCTTCAACATCATCAGGAATACCATCCCCAACAGAAACAGAGCCAGGTATTGGGAAGGAAATTAAATTAGCTCCATAATGTAAATCATATGAGAGATTAGGATCAGATGGAGTTGCACCTGTAATCTCGATTGGCATAGCAGTATTAAGCTTTATCCAATATCCAGAGGTTCTTGAAATTTCAGATAAACTACCAACCCATCCTAAGACAGGGTTTGGACTTGCAGCTACTCCTTCACCAATAACACCCGTGACTACATCACCTAATGACTCCATTACATTTCCAACAGATACATCGTCCGGAAGTGCATGGAAGCTAACTAGATTAGCACCATAGTGCATATCTATCTCATATGAAACCGTACAACTCTGATTACCATTCAACATATCGACATAGATAAATTCTAGATTTGAAAATGCAAGCGAAGACTCAGTCTGTGGACAAGCCTCAACTATACTATCTTCTGAAGCGTCATAAATTTTAAATATTGGAACATCACCTGTTGAAAGATATCCATCAGAATACCCTTCACCATCTGTCCCCATTGCAGGAACTGTCGTATATGGTCCCTCCCATGCAATACTTCCTACACAAAGGTCACCATTAAAAGCAGCTATATAATCTTGACCTATTTCAAGAGGTTCTCCATCAATATTTGCATCAATCATAAAATAAAATGCTTGCAGAGTAGAAGCATTAAATGAAAATTCTGCTGGAGCTTGGGCTTCATATTCACAAGATCCATCATCTACATTTGCATTAGAATCATAATTTTCTGCTGAATCATCTGTACAACCTAAAATGAATTCTGGAAGACCTTCTTCAATTTCATCCTCAACTTCAGATACAGTACTTTCTATATCTTCTTCGGCAGTTTCAGGATTGAAATCTGTTTCGGATAATTCCTCATCAGTTAATGTTACTGAAAATTCAATAGTTACTTCTACCTCTCTAGTTTCTGAAAAAATTATATTTGTAACTTCCACAGTACCATCAGGAAGTCCAAGTTCAACTTCCATATAACTTTCAAAATCTTCTTCAAATTGCTGAAGTTCTTCTTCATCCTCAATTGGCTCATCAAGGGTAGTTGTAAGCGCTAATTCAATATATACCTCGCATGAACTTCCATCACCATTACATTCACCACATTCATCTATAACTGCATCTCCACCACACTCACCATTACAATCTACATCTATAATACAATTTCCATCACAATCAAAATTTTCTTCAGGGCCATTACCATTACATTCACCACATTCATCTATAACTGCATCTCCACCACACTCGCCATTACAATCATCATATAAACATGAATCATCGTTTGTATTCGCTTCTGGATTATAGTTACATGCACTGGTATCAGTACATCCATAAATTGGATCAACACTTATTACATTAATTTCAGAAATTACTGTAAAGAAATCACCAAACTCACCACCATTATCAATCGTTAACTCTGTATCTAAAATTATATTTTCACTTACATCATATACTTTTATAATTACTGCATTTCCATCAACAGCTCCATTTAATATCGGTCCATTGAAATCACTTAAATCGATAGACATAATAGAAGATAATTCCATAGCTGTACCCTGTTCATTCGATTGGCCATCCCAAGTTCCAGCAGCAACCAATACTTCACCATACTGAACATCTGCACTAGTATTACATCCCAAATCAGGTATACAGCTTTCAGTTACACCTGAATCATCAAATATTCCTATTTGATCACCTACTTCAATTCCTGATACTGAATCTAGTAGGACAACTAAATGGCTTTCTCCAGTTGGATTAACATTAACTTCAAATTGTGCAAAAATTGTTGAAAATAGTGTTAGCAGAATAAATCTTTTTAACATATTTCTCCTCCTTATGATGAACTTCCTCTGGCATTAAAATTTATTTTTAATACCAGAGGAAGTTATTATGTCTTTTTGTTAACAAATGTTAACTAAGTCACATTATTTAACAAGCATTACCTTATTGGAGCTTACTAGATTATTATTAATGACTAATCTAATAATGTAAATACCTGAAGCATGGTTGCTCGCATCCCACGTACTTTGTTTGTATCCTGGAGATATGTAACCATTACTTATAACATCAATAAGCTGACCATTGGTATTATATACATCTAGTCTATGACTTCCAAACTCTTTCATTGTCCATTCAATAGTTGTACTAGGGTTGAATGGGTTTGGATAAATTTTGCTAATTGAGAAATTATTAGGGATTTCTAATTCATCATTAGCTAGTTCATCGCTAAACATGATACATTCAGATCTCGCTTCAATTTCTGCACCAGTTGGATCTGCAAGAACGATATTATCAAAACATACCTCAGTATCATTTAGCGAACTACCTGCAGTGATCTGTACTATGGCTCCTGATCCAGGTGCAATCGTTCCACCTGTAATTGAAAATCCAATCACAGTACCACTTGCATTAGTACTTACAATGTATCCACTGGTTCTAGCTGTTGTAGAAGATGTTGAGATACTAAAATTATCCGGAGTATCAACCAAGTCAAACTGGAATCCAGCAACATCAACTGTATTTACCATATGAACCTCAAATACCGTTTCTGATACTTGTACCAATGATAAATTTGCATCACAAATAGTATTTATACTTTGTCCTTCCCCATCCCAGAAATATGCAAGACCATTGCTATCAGAGAATACGGTTCCCGTTGCATCATCAGAAAAGTTAAGATCGAAGCTACCACATCCAGCATCATCATTAACCTCAAATGTTACACGAGCAATTTCACCTTCACCTGCTCCTAAAGTAGCGCCTGTGAGACTAAACCAAAGAATGGTTGCAACTCCGTTATAATCTGAACTGTAGGCATTTAAGTCTTCACCTGCTAGAGCTCCAAGTCCTTCAACATTGGTCATCGTAACCGCCTCAGGAAGATCCTCAAGTACAAGCTGAATACCTGCAATTGTACCTGGGTTTTCCCATGAGATGGTTACATCAAATGTATCACCAGGAGCATAGATTCCCTCAACATCACTCATGCTAAGCTGAATAAAATCCATTGGCTGTGCTGATGCTTCATTTGAGTATGCAGACTCAGTATCTTCATACTGAGAGGTAACTACATAATAATACATTTGACTATTATCAAGCCCTGTATCTGTATACATAGTCTCATCACCAGTGATCGCTGCAACAAAAGCATATGAACTACCACTTGTTGTTGACCGATATACATTATATCCTACAAATGCTTCCTCACGCTCTTCGATAACACTATCCCAGCTTAACATTGCTTCATTATCTCCAGGAGATGCCATTAAGTTTTGTGGAACTGGAGCCTGAAATGGTACTGGTGTTGCAGAAGTGATATTTGAATATCCAGATTCAAGCTCAGGCTGAGTATCATCAAATCCTTGATATACTGCAGTAGCAACAAAATAATACAAGGTTCCATTATCAAGTCCAGTCATCGTATAACTATAATCATTTGGACCTGCAGTTGCAACATGCTCATAGTCACCTGCGGTTGTACTCATATAAATTTTATATGATAATAATTCTTCACGAGTTTGCGTATTTACACTGCTTTCATATGAATAATCTGCAAGCTCACCGGTCTCTTTTGATGTTGGCATCACAGTATATGGATAATCATTAGATACTCTATTATACTGATTTAAATGAGCAAGTTTTTGCTGTAATGATCCAGAGCCTGGGGACATCATTCCGCCGCAATCAGCAGTTTCACCTTCATAACATGAAAGATCACATCCAAATTCTTGACTCTCATCATCACAATATCCATCACCAATCCATGACTCTGCGCAACAATCACCATCACCAGAACAATCATCAACCATACCTGGCTGCTCACTACATGGTGCACTATCTGCAGCACAATCTTCAGGACCAGTTGCACCTTCAGCAATGTTAGATTCTACTGGAGGAGATTGAGTAGAGTTGGTTACAACAAATTGATAGGCTTCATTTGGACCAAAACCATAAAACATTAGTGTTGGACCAGGAAAAGATCCAAAGTTTCCACCATTCTCATAAGGATTATCTACTCCCCAATAAATATCAGTAACCGGGCAATCACCCTCCCATGATAATAAAAAGTAATGAGATGAAGTTCCATCAGCTGCATCATAGCATGGGTCATCCACACCATCACCATCAATATCGGTTAATCCAGTTACCGTTAAATTAGTAATTTCAGTGCATGGAACTGGCTCACCGCAATGGCTATTAGGATCTTCGCATTCCATACCACAGTCTGTACAATCACATCCAAATGCCTCGCAGGTAAAATCAAATCCAAACGATCCATCGTCACAATATCCATCATCCAGCCAATCAACGCAAGCCTCACCCAAACCATCTCCACATATTTCACCAGCATCATTTTCTAATCCACAAACAAGACAATCATACCCTGTATACTGTGCATCAAATGGATCAAATTCAGTACCAACACAGTCAACAGCTTCTTGGGGACCTACAGGAGCTTCCCATGTTAATGTAATCTGCTCATCACCAGCCATGGCCATAAGATTTGAAGGTGGAATTGGATCAAATGGCTCAATACCTGTAGTGACGGTAACACTTGAAGACATTCCTGAGTCTCCTGCACCATTTCCAGCACTTACCATATATGTATACGACGTATCATAATCAAGATTAGCATCAAAATGACCTGGAGTTGATGGAGTAGCAACGACTTGACCATTTCTATAAAGTGTATAATAATCAGCACCATCTGCAGCGTCCCATAAAATATCTACGTTAATAGTTTCAACGACTTCCGCAGTAAGATTCATAGGAGCCATTGGTGCATCTGGTGCGCCACCGATACTAAAATATGGCTCAAAACCAAAATCTATTTGAACACCCGATTGGTCAGCCATTACAACATCATCTAAATAGATATACCCAACCATATCTTCAGTACTATCTAAGGTGACATCAATACTTGTTAAAAGTCCATAACCATAAGGAATTGATCCCCCGGTAAATGAAAATCCAAGGACCATACCCGAGCCACTTGTAGATACACTGAAATCTGAAGCGGGGTCTGCAGCAGAGCCACCATAGGCACTACCTAAATCAAAACCAGAAAGACTTGAGGTCACTCTGAACTCAAATCCCGATACAGGTTCTAGGTTTGACATATATAAATCAAGTCTAGCGGTTGTATCTGAAGTTGGAGTAAAACTATGAATGAACAGTTCATTACTATCAAAACAATTATTTACATCGGTCTCAGAGCCATTGCATTCACCACAAACATCCTCAACGGCTGTTCCTTCACAGTCACCTGCACAGTCTACAATAGCATCACCATTACACTCACCTAAACAATCTTCAACAGCATCACCATCACAAACGCCCGCACAGTCAATAACAGCATCACCATTACATTCACCCGTGCAATCTTCAACGGCAGTACCGCCACATTCACCCGCGCAGTCCAATGTAAGTGCACAGTAACAATCACCAACCTCAACATCTAAAGCTAATCCTGCAGAGTCAGATAGAACTACATCTGTAATACACACTTCGCTATCCATTGATTCAAATGTGATTAATGTTAAAAGACCATTGCCAGCAGGTATAGTTGCTCCTGTAAATGAAAATCCTAATACAGTTCCAGTCGGTCCAACTGAAACACTAAAACCTGCTGCCTCCGCAGAACCACCTGCTGCCGAAGCACCGGATAATCCAGAAACTGCGAACTGAAAGCCAGCAACTAAATCTTCATTATTCATAATAATTTCCATTGATGTATCAGTAACCTCACCAATAGATAAAGTGTAACCATCTAAGCCACCGCCATCTCCTCCGTCATCAGATCCATCATCTCCTCCATCATCACCACTACACATACCTGCAAAAAACTCTAAAATTTCTAATGTCTCTTCATCACATGTAGCATAGCAATCATCCCCAATTGGATTAGCTTCAAAATAGGCACATATATCTTCCATACAACCTACTTCAGGATAATCATCATAACCAGTACATGTGCTCGTGCATTCTGGTGGCCCATCATCCGTATCAGCACATGTTGAATTTTCTTCATCCCATGTACAACATACATCTTCACAACTTTCTTGATCCGCATACTCGGCACATATATCCTCTGTAGAGCCATCATCGCCACCATCAGTAGAACCAGCACCAAATTCTACAGAAAGTGGACTTCCACTAGAATCCGAGAATATGAATTCTGACAAACAATCTTCTGTAACAGAGCCTGAAAGTTCAACAAGTGTACCGCTACCAGATGGAACGACAGAGCCTGTAAACGAAAATGCTATAACTGCACTTCCACTAGCTGAAACTGAAAATCCATTTGCAGCAGCATCACCACCAGCAGCACCAGTTACACAGCCGTTATGTGAAAATTGAAATCCTGCAATATCTTCTGAGCTTAAATAATCTAAATTACCTCCATCAAGACTTAAAGTTACATCTTGAGAGAAGGTAAAAGAGAATAAGGATATCATAAATACCCCAATAGTTAAAAGGTTTTTTAATAATTTCATAATAGTTCGCCTCCGAGATTGTTATTATACTTTATAAATTTTTGCCATCCGTCAACAAATTACATAAAGGATAGATATATAATGTAAACTTTTCTGTGAAAATATGTTACAAAAGAATTTAAATACTGCTTAATGCAACTTCTAGTGCAGCAATGAGATCATCAGCGTCTTCCACTCCGACAGAAAGTCTTAAAAGACCATCAGAAATACCAAGTTTTTTTCTTTTTTCAGCTCCCAAAGATGCATGAGTCATTTTTGCTGGGTGACAAATTAAACTCTCAACTCCCCCTAAACTTTCAGCCAATATGAATATTTTTAGATTTTTACAAAACATAGCAGCTCGGTCTAAAGTCTCCAAATCAATTGATATCATTGCTCCAAATCCGGGTTCTCCATTTGGGTCTAATTGTTGTTTTTTTGCAAGATCATTCTGAGGATGACTAGTTAGTCCAGGGTAATATATTTTTTTAATTTTAGCTGACTTTTCTAGAAACTTTGCAACTTTCATACCATTCTCATTATGTCTAGGCATTCTAAGATGAAGAGTTTTTATTGATCGCTGTGTTAACCAACAATCAAATGGACCAGGAACGGCACCGACAGACATTTGAATATAATGTAATTTTTCACCGTATTCTTTAGTTTTAGCAATGACGACTCCACCTATTACATCACTATGGCCATTTATATATTTTGTAGTACTATGAATGACAAAATCTGCCCCAAGTTCAATTGGACGTTGGAAATAGGGAGACATGAATGTATTGTCTACTGCAACAAGTATACCTTTATCATGAGCAATATCACATATACTTCTTATATCAGATAAAGTCATCATTGGGTTTGTAGGAGATTCAATAAAAATTAATTTTGTATTATCCTTAATAGCTGATACTATATTATTAACATTAGATGTATCTACCCAACTTTGCTCAATTTGATATTTTGTTATAATTGTATTTAACAATCTAAACGTACCACCATATACATTGTCAGTAAAAATCATGTGGTCGCCTGTTGAAAATAATTGTACAACCGAATTTATGGCAGATAGCCCCGATGAAAATGATATAGCATCTTGGCCATTCTCAAGAGAACAGATATTTTCTTCTAAATTCGTTCTGGTGGGGTTACCAGCTCTAGAATAATCATATNTATATTCTCCAATTTCATTTTGTTTAAAAGTAGAAGTTTGATATATCNGCAATGAAACCGATCCGTAAAGCTTCTCTGGTTTTTGACCTTTGTGTATTGTTTTAGTATTAAATTTCATTATTAAATTTCCACCTAATTTATTTCACTTCTTTAACGTCCACCCTTCTGATGAAATCAAATCTTGAGCTTTTTTCCACTTAATTATCTTGGTGTCACCACCTTTGACAATTGTAACCTTTTCATTTCTACCGATTTTTTGAGAATTGACAACTGGCTGCCTTGATTGTGAAGGTCTTTGGCCAAAACTATTGGGTTGAGGCTGGTTTGTTTGCGTAGGAGGCGAAACAAATCCTAATTCTGGTGAATTTTCTTTGGTAGATTTGAGGTTTTTAGGGATGGATGAACTTGAACTTATTGAAGAATCTTCAGTTTTAACTAAATTTGTTCTAAATATTTTTTTAATGGTTTCCTTATTTGTATCAAACATCATTTCTTGAAACATGGAAAATCCTTCTTTCTTATATTCAATGAGAGGATTTTTTTGACCATAAGCACGTAATTGAATTCCACCTCTTAACTGATCCATAGAATATAAATGCTGTCTCCACTTATGATCTATAGCAGTGAAAATCATTACCTTTTGGAAATTTTCAAAAATTCCTTCAGGTAGTGATTCATTTTTATAATTTAGAATACTATCTTTCTGTTCATTGATATAATTAAGAAAATCATCTTTAGTATTTATCTTGGATTCAATAGATGCAATGTCAATGCCGAATGTATCTAAAGTTTCAATACAAAAGTCATCCCAATCTACATCCTTAATATTCCCAGAACCATTAGTATGGTTATCAATGAGATCATCTATATATTCTTCAATGATTGAATTAAATAGTTTTGAAATATTAGTATCATGCAGTGCAAAGTTACGTCTATTGTATACAAGTTCTCTCTGGCTATTCATTACATCATCATATTCAAGAAGATGTTTACGAATACTAAAATTTCTTGCTTCTACCTTTTTTTGAGCTCTTTGAATAGACTTTGTTACCATAGAATGAGTAATAACTTCTCCATCTTTAATACCCATTCTATCCATAACCTTGGCAATTCTATCAGATCCGAACAATCTCATTAGATCGTCCTCGAGGCTAAGATAAAATACAGACTCTCCTGCGTCACCTTGCCTACCAGCTCTTCCTCTCAACTGTAAATCAATTCTTCTTGATTCATGCCTTCCAGTACCTAATATAAATAAGCCTCCAAGATCTTTAGATTCATTATCAAGCTTTATGTCAGTTCCTCTTCCAGCCATATTAGTTGATATTGTTACAGAAGATTTATGCCCAGCTCGTTGAATGATTTCTGCCTCTTTTTGATGTTGCTTAGCATTTAGTACGTTGTGAGCAACTTTACTTCTCCTTAGCATCCTTGAAAGAGTTTCAGATTCTTCTACCGAAGTAGTTCCAACTAATACTGGTTGACCTTTTANGCTTAATTCTTTAATTTTTTCTATGCATGCACTATATTTTTCTCTTTTAGTTTTATATATCATATCATCATGATCTTGTCGTTGAATGGGCTTATTTGTATCAATTTCAACAACATCTAAACCATAAATTTGCATAAATTCATTAGCTTCAGTTATTGCAGTTCCAGTCATACCCGCTAACTTTTCATACAGACGAAAATAATTTTGAACAGTTATTTGAGCCATTGTTTGAGACTCTCTTTCAATTTTAACTCTCTCTTTTGCTTCAATAGCTGCATGAAGACCTGATGAAAAACGCCTACCTGGCATCACCCTTCCAGTATGTTCATCAACAATTTGAACTTTTTGATCTTTAACAATGTAATCGACATCTTTTTGCATTAACGAATACGCTCTTAACAACTGATTAATAGTGTGAATTACTTCGCTTCTCTCTGCATGCAAAGATTGTACCTTTTCTTTTTCAGCTAATTTCTCTGTTTTGGAATAACTTGAGTTATTATCTATATCATGAAAAAGTTCACCAATATCTGGAATCACGAACTGCTCAGGATTGGATGAAGATAACTTTTCTCTTCCAATTTCAGATAAATCAATAGTTCCACTTTTTTCATCAATACTATAAAAAAGGTTTTCATCAAGCTCATGTATTTTTTTTTCACGAAGAAAATTATTCTCAGTTTTTGTAATTAATTGAACTACCCCTGTTTCCTGCATGAGCTTTAATAATTTGTTATTCTTAGGTGCACCTCGAGTAGCTAATAATAACTTGATTCCTGCTTCATCTTCATTGATAGATAGCAATTCTTCACCCTCAGATACAATTTTATTTACTAAATTATTTTGGTCTCTAATCAATGATTCAATCTTACTCTTCCAATCATTAAATTTCTGATTAGAAGATGAATAATCCGCTTGACCAGATAAAATCATTGGAGTCCGCGCCTCGTCAATTAATACTGAGTCAACTTCATCAACAATGGCAAAAACATGATCTCTTTGTACTTGATTTGAAGCTTTATATGACATGTTATCTTCTAGGTAATCAAAACAAAATCTACTGTTAACTCCATATGTTATGTCTTTTTCATATGCAACTTTCTTTTCATCTTGAGGCATTTGATTAAAAATGCACCCAACTGAAATATTTAAAAAATTAAATAAGTGGCCCATCCATTGGCTGTCACGTTCTGCAAGATATTCATTTACAGTGACAACATGAACTCCTCTTCCTGTAAGAGCATTGAGCGCTAAAGGAAGTGTCGATACAAGAGTTTTACCTTCTCCTGTTTTCATTTCTGAAATTTTACCTTGATGTAAGACTATTCCACCCATAAGCTGAACATCATAATGGACCATATCCCAAGTCATTGGCTGCCCCATCACAACAAAAGATGTTCCTACTAGTCTTTTTGCTGATTCTTTTACAATTGCAAAGACCTCAACCAACTTCTCATCTAAAAAATCACTTTCAATTTTATTTAACTTATCATCAATATCATCATCTTCAATTCCAGATGATTCAAATTCATTTTTTTTAGTCTTAATTAATTCAGATAACTCAATTTTTAAATCAGAGTATTTTTTTATCAAATGTTCATCTGACAATGAATCTAATTTANTTTGAAATTCATTTATCTGTTCAACAATAGGCCAAATTAGCTTTCTATCTTTTGCAGATTTATCTCCAAAAACTGTTTTAATTACTTTAGAAATTATTGACATTTTTCAATCTCCTTTGATCGATCATTAAAAAATGAATCCAAAATCCCATTAACGAAGGCACTGCTATCTTCTGTACTCATAGTTTTTGCTATTTCAATCCCTTCTGCTATTGAAACCTTTGGAGGAACATGATCAATATACAATATTTCTGTCATAACTAATCTTAAGATTAATTTATCCATCAAAGTAATTCTAGTAGAGTCCCAATTTTGAGACCTTGAAACAATCTCTTTATCAAATTCTTTAATATGTTTTTTTGATATTTTAAAAATTTCAAGAGCATATGCCTGAATGTCTTTTTTATAACTATTAAGCTTCGATTGAAACTTATTTATTGAATCAGATATATNGTCTATATTTTTATCATTAAATGATTCGATAGTTTCCAAATATTTTTCTTTAANAGATTCTGGCAATATAGATAATGCCATTTCAGAACTTATATCNAGNTTTGATAAAACTTCATGCTTATCACTAGAGCCATTTATTGATGACTTTATATCAAAAATTTCCTTCAAAAATTTTGTATTATTGGTATCAGTAATCTCATTTGCATACATTAACTGAAGGGCCAACAACCTTGAACTTCTCTTTTGCTGTCTATTCATTTTATTAAATTTAGACATTAACGATCCTTTAAAACTGCCTTTCGCCTATTTGGCAAATAAAAAGATTTCAAGCTGGCGATTTTATTAATTCTTTCTTCAGCCTTTCTATCAGATGCAATAGTAGTAGGTATATTTTCCTTATCAGATTTATAAAAAATATCCATCAATATATCATATATTGCCTCAGCTTGAGAAAAGGCTCGTTCTCTATTATAATCATCTAATTCATTATATACATTTATAAGNCCACCAGCATTTATAGCATAATCAGGGGCATATAAGATTCCTCTATGCAANAATTCTTTTGCATGCATATCTGGATTTTTTAAAACATTATTTGCAGCACCTGCAATTATATTACATTTTAATCTAGGGATGGTTTCATCATTGATTGTAGCACCTAATGCACATGGTGCATAGATATCAACATCTTGATCNTATACTTCATCTTCACCAATTGGAATAACNCCATATTCTTCTTTNGCTAGACTTAACCNTTCTGAATCAATATCATAAGCAAAAATTTTCATTCCNTCCTGAGATAAATATTTAACTAACTCCATCCCAACACTACCNAAACCTTGAACTACAATTGATAGNCCATCAAGAGAATCTTTTTTATATTTAAATTTCACAGATGCTTTGATTCCAAGATAAGTACCAAAAGAGGTCAACAAAGATGGNTCTCCACTGCCCCCTAAAGACTTTGAAATNCCTGTAACGTATTTTGTCTCCATTCTAACATGATCCATATCTTTNATTGATGTACCAACGTCTTCNGCTGTAATATATCTACCACCTAANCCNTCTATGAATCTTCCAAATGACCTAAATAGNTCTTCAGATTTATCTGNCTTTGGATCTCCAATNATAACAGCTTTTCCCCCACCAAGATTTAANCCAGCAATCGCTGCTTTATATGTCATACCTTTNGATAATCTCAATACATCTATTAACGCATCTTTTTCAGATTTATAGTTCCACATCCTACACCCACCTAATGCAGGGCCTANTACCGTATTATGTATCGCNACTATTCCTTTTAACCCTAANGTAGGATCATGAAAATAAGATACTTGTTCATGTCCTCTATCAATAATTTCTTTAAATATCATTATTTTAGTAGCTCCCTAGCTATAACAACTCTTTGTATCTCAGATGTTCCTTCATATATCTGGGTTATCTTAGCATCTCGCATTAATCGTTCTACNCCTGTTTCTTTCACATACCCATANCCACCATGAATTTGTACGCATTGCGTAGATGCTCTCATGGCAACNTCNGAAGCATAAACCTTGGCCATAGAAGCAATATGNCCATAATCGCTNCCTTCATCTTTTGCCATCGCNGCTTTATATATTAATAATCTTGATGCTTCAATCTCCATTGCCATATCAGCTAACTTAAATTGAATTCCTTGATTTGAAGAAATAGGTTTTCCAAATTGCTCTCTTTCTTTNGAATAATCTATTGATGCTTCAAGTGAAGCCTGTGCTATTCCGAGTGCTTGNGAGGCAATTCCAATTCTACCCCCATCAAGTGTAGATAANGCTATTTTAAATCCGTCACCNTCACNNCCAATCAAATTTTCTTTAGGGACTTTAACACNNTCAAAATAAAGNTCGCATGTATCAGATGAACGAATTCCNAATTTTTCTTCTGGCTTTCCAGTTGAAAATCCATCAAATGATTTTTCTACTAGAAAGCATGATATACCTTTATGNCCTACNCCTTTTTCGGTTAAGGCAAAAACAATTGCATANTCACAACTGATCCCATTAGTAACCCAATTTTTAGTTCCACTAAGAATATAATTGTCCCCATCAAGNGTTGCATATGTTTTCATGTTTGATGCATCAGATCCTGATTGTGGTTCAGATAAAGAAAAAGACCCCAATTTGTCACCCTTAGCAAGCGAAATGAGATATTTTGTTTTGATATGTTCGCTTCCATACTTATTTAACAAATAACAAACTAGTGAATTATTAACAGACATAATTACTCCAGCAGAAGCATCTACCTTTGATACNTCCTCCATGGCTATNCAATAACTAATTGTATCTAANCCACTTCCACCCCAGTTTTCATCGACCATCATGCCCATAAATCCTAAATTGGCCATTTTTGCAACTTGTTCTTTAGGCCAAATTTTATTTTTATCTCTATCAACAGCACCTTCTNTTAACTCATCTCTTGAAAAATCNGCTGCAGTTTGTTTAATTAATTTTTGTTCTGATGTTAAATTAAAATCCATAATTAATATTTATAAAATCCTTCCCCTGTTTTTCTTCCNAGTTTATTTTCTTTACATAATTTAATCAATAATGGGCATGGTTCATATTTTGGATCATTATTAAATCCATCCTTTAAAACATTCATTATTGATAAACATACATCTAATCCNATGAGATCTGCTAATTGCAAAGGGCCCATTGGATGAGACATTCCCAATTTCATAATCTCATCAATTGCTTCAGGTTTAGCAACACCTTCCATNAATGTATATATTGCTTCATTAATCATTGGCATTAATATTCTATTTGAAACAAATCCAGGAGAATCTAAACATTCAACNGGCTTTTTACCCAAACTTTTTGAAATATCAATGATTTTATCTAATGTTTCTGAACTGGTTCTATTAGTTTTTATTATTTCAACAAGCTTCATAATTGGGACTGGNTTCATAAAGTGCATTCCAATTACATTNTGAGCTCTTTTAGTNGNATCTGCAATTTTATTAATTGAAATTGANGATGTNTTGGTTGCCAAAATACAATGAGGATGAGTAATCTNATCAAGGCTGCTAAATANAGAGGATTTAATNTTAAAATCTTCTGTAGCAGCTTCAATAACTAAATCAACATNACTAATATCATNNATNTNANTTGTACTTCTGATATTATTGAGGGTNGATTCAATNTCTTCACTANTTATTTTACCTTTTTTNAAAAACCTATTTAGATTTTGNTNNATTGTAGCAATTCCATTATCTAAAAATTCTTTTTTAATATCATGAAGAACAACTTTATATCCATTAGAAGCAAATGAATGAGCTATCCCATTGCCCATNGTGCCTGAACCTATGACTGCTACTTTCATAACTAAATTCTCTCCACTAACATNGATAGTGCTTCCCCACCACCAATACATATAGATGAAACACCTAATTTTTTATCATTATTAATTAATGCGTTCAATAATGTACACATAATTCTAGCTCCAGAGGCTCCAATTGGATGCCCCATTGAAACAGCTCCACCATTGATATTCACACATTTAGAATTTAATTTTAATTCTTTTATTGCAGTTAAGGCAACAACAGCAAANGCTTCATTAATCTCATATAAATCTACATCATTAGTTTTNAGATTATTTTTACTTAAAAGTTTTTGAATTGATGATACGGGTGCAGTAGTAAACCACTCTGGCTCATGNGAGTGAGATGCATAATCTAAGATTCGNGCTATTGGACTAAGATTTAATTTTTTGGCCATCTCTTCAGACATAATTAGACATGCTGCTGCACCATCATTAATGGTACTAGCATTGGCTGCTGTTACCGTTCCATCTTTTTGAAANACTGGTCTAAGAGAAGGTACTTTTTCAAAAGATACTCTTGCTGGCTCTTCATCTATAGAAATTGTAGTTTCACCTTTTCTTGATTTTACTTGAACTGGAGTTATTTCATTTTCAAATATGCCTTTNGCTATTGAAGCTTGAGATCGTTCGTATGATTGTATTGCAAAATCATCCTGCTCTTTCCTTGTNATAGAAAATTTTTCAGCACACATCTCAGCGCAATTNCCCATATGCTTATCATTATACACATCCCATAATCCATCTACAATCATACCATCTACTAATTTGCTTTCACCTAATCTAGTTCCAGTTCTAGAGCCCATTAAATAATGAGGTGCTTGACTCATACTTTCCATNCCTCCTGCAATAATAATTTGCTCAGGGTCATTTTTTATTAATTGATCGGCAATCATAATTGATTCTAATCCTGAGCCACACATTTTATTAATTGTCAATGAATGAACAGAGTTNGGAAGGCCTGCATATATAGANGCTTGCCTTGCGGGAGCTTGTCCAGATCCTGCAGCAAGTACATTACCCATAATTACTTGAGTTATATTATTAGCATCTAAATTGATTTTTTTAATAATACCTTCAATACAAGCAGCTCCCAAATTTGGGCTTGATAATGAAGAAAGAGAGCCTAAGAAAGAACCTACAGGGGTTCTGGTAAAAGATACAATTACATTAGACATTCTTTTTCTCCTTAATATTTTCTTTTTTAGCATATGCAGAAATGATTTTTTTTACTAATTCATGGCGAACAACATCTCTGGAGTCAAATTCAACAAATGATATTCCTTTCACATTTTTCAACACATTGATTGCATCAATTAGTCCTGACTTGTCACTAGGTGGAAGATCAATCTGAGTAATATCTCCTGTAATAATTGCTTTTGATGTTACACCTAGTCGTGTTAAAAACATTTTCATCTGCATTTTTGTAGCATTTTGNGCTTCATCTAAAATCATAAAAGCATTATGAAGAGTTCTACCCCTCATATAAGCTAAAGGTGCAATTTCAATAACTCGAGATTCAAGAAAAAGTTTTAACTTATCACTTGGNAGCATAAATCGCAATGCATCATATAGAGGGGTCAAATATGGATCAATTTTTTCTTTTAAATCTCCAGGTAAAAATCCCAATCTCTCTCCAGCTTCAACTGCAGGCCTTGTAATTACAATTTTATCAACTTCTTTATTCTTTAGAGCGGCAACTGCACTGGCTACAGCCTGATATGTTTTACCTGTTCCGGCTGGACCAACAGCAAAAACAATATCATTATCTAGNGTTGCATGTAAATATTTTTTTTGACCTTTTGTTCGAGCAAAAATTGGCCCCCCATGGGAATGAAGTACAATTGTATCTTTTTGATCTGATAAATCATTATTTAATAGATCATCATTTGAAATTAAATCCTTTATATCATCAATAGATATAGAGCCTTTTTGATTTATAATTGTTAGCATATTTTGAACAACTAATTCGATATCAGTGATTTCTTCTTTTTTACCATCTAGATTCATGCTACTACCACGGACAACTATTTTAGAATTATAGTTTTGTTCTAAAACTTTAATATTTTGATCATTCAAGCCAACAAATAATATTGGATCAACACCATCTATATTTATCGTTTTTTTCATAANAAGAGCCTGGATTGTATTGATGCGACCTCATAGTTAAAAATGAGTACATGNGCGGTATTAAACTTTAAAAAAATCAAAGACATCTGAATAGAAATTACAGACTTTATATCTATTTACAAATTACTTCTTTTTTGATTTTATTTGAAGACCCAATTCATCAAGTTGGTCTGAATAAACTGGAGATGGNGAATTATCCATTAATGACATTGCCGAAGTNGTTTTTGGAAATGCAATTACATCTCTAATTTGATTACATCCAGCAAGTAACATTACAATTCGGTCTAAACCAAAAGCAAGACCTCCGTGAGGTGGNGCCCCATACTTAAATGCACCCAAAAGAAACCCAAATTTCTCTTCAGCCTCTTTCTCATCTATACCAAGAAGATTAAATACTTTAGACTGTAGATGTCTATCATGTATCCTAATTGATCCACCACCTAATTCATAGCCATTCATTACAATATCATACCCAAGNGAATTTATTTTTGAAGGGTCAGTATCAAATAAATCAATATCATTTAAATCAGGAGATGTAAATGGATGGTGTAAAGAGTCCCATCTACTTTTTTCTTCATTCCACTCAACAAGTGGAAAATCAGTAACCCATAGCGGGCTCCAATGAGAATTATCAATTAAATTTTCATTGTCAGCCAACTTTAATCTTAATGCACCAAGTGAACTATAAACTGTATTTTTGTTATCACCTACAATAAAAATGATACTATTATCCTGAACATCTAAATCTGAAATTATAGAATTTTTAACTTGATCTGGGAAAAATCGACTTATACCTCCATCTAAAGTACNATCNACATATTTCATCCANGCTAATCCNTTTGCNCCAAAATAAGTTTTCAAATAATCTNTNAGTTCNTCAATTACTTTTCTACTATAATTATTTGCATTTGGGCAAACGATCGCCTTTACTTTTCCTCCAGATTTAATGATATCTTTAAAAGTGTTAAAATCTGATTTATCAATATAATCTGAAAATTCATTTAGCTCCAATCCAAACCTCAGATCTGGCTTGTCTGATCCAAATCTTTCCATTGCATCATGATATGTAATAACTGGGAATTCACTTGGCAGCTCTGCTCCTATTGCCCTTTTCCAAATATTTTGAACTAAACCTGTTGCCATAATCATAATATCGTTCTGATCAACAAATGACATCTCAATATCTATTTGTGTAAATTCAGGCTGTCTATCGGCCCTAAAATCTTCATCTCGAAAACATTTACATATTTGGAAATATCTATCGAATCCAGAAACCATTAGAAGTTGTTTGTATGTTTGGGGAGATTGTGGCAGCGCATAGAATCGGCCTTGATGAATTCTACTAGGCACTAGAAAGTCTCTTGCACCTTCAGGGGTTGATTTCATTAAAATTGGAGTCTCGACTTCAATAAAATCATCATCTGACATATATTCACGAACTGCTTGTGTCACTTTATGTCTTAAAACAAAATTTTTCTGTAACTCCTCTGTTCTGAGCTCAAGATAACGATACCTCAACCTATGATCTTCCATTGCAGAATTACGATCATTAATATCAAAAGGAGTTGGCTCTGATTCATTATATACTGAAATCTCATGAACTTCAACATCAATTTCTCCAGTGGCTATATCTTCATTAATAGCATCTTCTGGCCTTGCCACTACGACGCCTTTAATGCCGATAACATCCTCTAAACCCAATTTCTTTGCAGTATTAAATGCATTAGTATGATTTTCTTCATTAAAGACAATCTGAGTTTTTCCATATCGATCTCGTAAATCAATAAAAATAAGTCCGCCTAAATCTCTACTTTTCGAAATCCATCCATTTAAATGAATTTCATGACCTATATTTGATTTATTTAATTCTCCACAAGTATGCGTTCTTTTAATCAAATTTATCTCCTTTTGTACAAAGCAAATTTACAGCCATGGAATTAGATATCCAAGGTTACGCCTAAAACCAAATGAAAATTCAAATGCATCTATTTTATTATTTAATTCATTGTTATCTACATTATTACCTGCCATGAGTGACTCTCCTTGGATAAAAAGGGGTTTTCTAATTGAAATTGATAATACTCCATTGCTAGTAGGCCAAATTCCTCCTATTGAGGGTATCAATAACCTAGTTTCTGAATTAGGAGTAGGGTTACCATTCCATGAAGACTGATTGAAACCAATAAAAGATAATCCTAATAAATATCCACCAGGCAATAAATTAAATTTGGTATCATCATAGTCATGTCTACCCAAGACAAAAGTTGACACTAAACTATAATTTAATCCTGGTTTATATCCAAATTCATTTTTCTCTATTGGTATATCTATACTAAATACAGATCCCATGAACATAGGATTTTTATTTTGTTTGTAAAATATCTGAGATTCTAATGATGTTTTATATACGCCATTGCTTAAACTAAAATGTCTATGATTAAATTCACCTGCATCTTTTCTCTGTTCAAAATTTTCTGAATCAATTGGGATGTCAAATGGATCTGATAATAAGGTTGCTTTCGATGGAATTACTAATCCAATGCCATGATATATCCTAAAACCTTCTCTTAAACCCACATCTTTTTGTAGATATTTTACTAATATTTTCGCATCGCCTAAAATGCCTCCATTTGCTTGTTTCTCTCCATTTGGCTTAGTGTAATCAGTAAGTGTGTTCTCACTTCTATGATGAATACTTGGCTCATCACTCTGCCAAATCATTTCTCTGATACCTATCTGCTGAGATATAGTAGCATTTATATAATCATTAATCCCTAATGTGATTTTAGGATTAAACATAAATGTATTTAGAATACCTTCATGAACAAAAGGCTCGTATGAAAGTTCATCATGAGACCATAATATATTTTGAAGACTTGTATCAAAATTTATCATTATCTCTCCTGGATAAAGGCCCACTCCTTGAGATGAATTGCCGACCGGCAATGAAGGGTTACTTCACATTGCTCATTGTGGAAATAGCAGGCTCAATGCGAAAAAAATAAATAATAATTTTTTCATTATAAGAATATCCTTGAATTGGATTTGTAGTTTTTAAACTCTGAGTACCTTGATAGTGACTTATCCTTTTTTATCATATTAGGCACCCAAACTATACCAACAAAAACTATTAAAATTAAGATTGTAAGCCAATGCATTGATAATAAAGCAAATGATAGGTAAATAAAAAATTCTCCAACATAATTTATATTTCTTGATTTCTTGAACAGACCATCTGTAATCAGCTGACCTGGATTTATCTTAAGAAAGATATATTTTTGCATATCCGATGAAAAATGAAGAAAAACACCTAATCCAAAACTAAATATCGTAAAAGATATCAGCCAGTTAGGCGCAATAACCATCTGTCCATCATTAAAATATCCGGATACTATAATCCATGGTGATATCCAGTATAGACTAAGTCCACACAAAATTACAATTCCATATAATAACCCAGTTCTTCTTTCCCAAGATTTGTCAGGAAAAATCATACTTTTAAGTACCCATAAAACCCCATAAGTTCCATGCAAACCAAGATATACCCATATTGTAATATTACTATATGCATTATAGAAATATATTAAAGCCAATATGTATATAAAGGTTATTCCTTTATGAGCGTCTATAAAATGTTTCTCTTTCATATCATTAATGAAAATTAAAAGTGACGTCCTCTTCAATGTCTGGGTTTATACTTTTTGAAACAGGACAATGATGTGCAGCCTTGATAAGTAATTTTCTATCTTTTTCAGATATATTATTATAAATATTAATAATAATTTTAATACATGAAACTTTTCTTGGATTGACTTCCATTATTTTTTTTACAGTAACCTCAGTATCATCAATATTAATTCCATGAGTCTGGGCTGTAATTCCCATAATAGTTAACATACATGACCCAAGAGCTGTGGCAAATAAATCAGTGGGAGAAAACTTTTCTCCCTTTCCATTATTATCTAAAGGAGCATCTGTAATTATTGTGCTGCCTGAACTAACATGTGTGGCTAAAGTTCTTAAATCTCCGGTGTATTTAATTTTTATATCTGACATTATTCTACCAGGATATGATTTAGAATCAAAATTATATCTGAGATATCAACGTATCCGTCATTATTCATATCAGCATAATTAAAATCAATAGACTGATTTATATTTAGTATATAGCCTACAATTTCAATGACATCTAGTATATCTATATTGCTATCTATGTTAACATCTCCCATTAACTGATTCGAAAAATAACTGTTCCTAAGAAGATTCGCTTTAAATGTATTCCAGTAATCAGAGTTACTGCCATTTTCTTTAATATCAAGTACGTTAAGCCCATCCGCTGTACCGCCAAAAATCTCTAAATCACCATCAGAATCTAAATCATGGATGGCTGGTGAGCTTGAATATGGGAATGCATATGTCATTGGAGCACTGGGATAGCTCGTACCATCTAAATTAATAATATGTAAATTTCCACCTCCAGAAAAGAATACAATCTCTGGAATGAAATCAGAATTTAGATCTGAAAATACCGGCGATGAAACAACGGACTCTGGGAAAAATATTGGCCACCCATCAACATAGGTACCATCTGGATATAAAGCATAAACTTCTCCATCATTATTACCAAAAAATATCATTGGGGTATATCCTGGGGCAGATAATATGGAAGGCGATGCCATTATATCATCAGATGTTTCAATGCTAAAAATTAATTCTCCGTAAGAATTAATTGAATAAAGTGTACCATCTTTTGAACCCATCAAAATCATTTTCTCATTATTATATTCAAAGATCGCTGGCTCTGATCTAAAATCGCTATCACCTAAAAATGGAAAACCGGGAGAAATTGTTCCATCATCGAGAACTAAATAAATATTTTCATCATCCGTTCCAAAAACTATGTCATCTTTTCCATTTGAATTGAAATCTGCAAGTGCTACACCTGCCCTCATCCTTTCATCAATCACTATAGGAAAACCATTCACATCACTACCATCTGGGTTCACAGCATAAAGTTTTCTTGAGGAATCATATCCACCAAAAACTATCTCTAATTCAGAATCACCATCAATATCACCAAGCACAGGAGTTCCTAATAAAGTTTGACCGGTATTATATTGATANTGTACTGTACCATCTGAATTAATAATGCATAATCTTTTATTTTTTGAGGTTACAATTATTTCTATATCCCCATCATTATCAATATCTGCAACTGCCGGGGAACCCCAAATCTGATCATTCATATCGTATGGAAAGCCTTCTTTACTATTTCCAAATTGATCAATTGCATGTAAAAGACCAAGATAATCTCCAAATATAATTTCTTTATCATTGTCAAAATCAATATCTGCTATAGCCGGCGACGTGATTACTTGACTACTAATGATATAGGGGAATCCACTTTGATATAAACTTATATCAATTATTTTCTGATAATTTTTTTCAAAAACTAGCTCNTTCATATAGTTATCTGTATAGTTGGAGTTTAAAGAAATATCAAACTCTGCAACTCCAAGTTCAATATCCTCAGAAATAGAAATTGGTATATTGACTATTCCTGATTCACCATTGATAATTTCTTGATTATAATATTGATTTGGTTCCAAAATATCAATGCCTGGAGTATCAGTTGTAACTGTAATCTGCGAACTACTTGAAATCAATTCTAAAGACTCATTTGATAAATTCAATGACAATGAAATATTTTCTCCAGGGTTAGCTACACCATCTCCATCGCCTCCATTTTGATCATTGATTCCAGAGATATCAGCATCCATAACAAGTAAATTATTAAGAGGAACATTAATAGAACCTGCTTGGAGAATGTGGTTGTCATTAAATGATTGAACTAAACCAACAAATTTAATTTGATTAATATCCCAATTAGGATTGATATCAACACTCATTTGGAATGTATCTGAATCACCAATTGAAGATAAATTAAACGTAGAAAAATCATANCTTATNACTGAACAAAAATAGTCTTCATCTTGTAAAGACGTCAGGATGAAAACTACTTTATTATTTGAATGTGTAATATTCCCAGTTACTTCTATATTCGCTTCCATAATAATTTCATTCCCAATAATATCAGATGAAAGGTTCAAAGATAGAGGACTGTTTACATTACTTACAGTATTGTATCTTGTAAGATATGTATTGTACATGTTTCCACCTCCTCCTGATACAGATAGATAACCCCCAAATTGAGCTAACGGTAAACCAGTTCCATTATATTGAGTAAATCTTGAAATATATCCAGGGCTTGCATGAGGTGTATCTCCCTGGAAAATAATGGGTATGAAATTAGGTTGTGAATTAGCTAAATCAGCTATGCCAGCACGGGCATCGGGGCAATATTGTCACCATGATTCAGTGAATACTTCACCAACAACAATCATCTGGTTGCTCAGTAAAAAATTCAATGAAATAAACAAATAAATAAAATATAAAATACTTTTCATTACTATTCCTTTATGCTTTGAATATGGTGTAATTTATTGTTTTTAAAAAATAATTTTTTATTGAAATCAGTATATATCCAAATTTCATAAGAATCTAAAGATGATTTTATAAAATCAATATTATCAGGCATGCGAATATAATCAATTACTTTATCTTTTGGCATACCTATAAATAGATCCTTATTTTCATATCCATTTTTGGATTTATTTTTTCTGATTATATCTTGCATTATTTGTTGGGTTTTTTGATTTTCTATTTGATCTATTTTTTGTTCTATTGTAATAATGACAGGGNAGAGTTTATATAATAAATCCTTATCTAAGCTAGACACTACTTTAAGGGATTCAAGTGCAAGTAAAAGTTCATCTTCATTTTGATATTCAGTAGATTTTTCAAGAATACTTTCGACTAAAGCATCTATCCTTTTGTCAATCAATTTTGATAAATTTCTATCTTTCCCCAAAGCAATTTCGTAATACTTAAGAGCATCAATTAAGAAGTTTGATTCATGTAATAATGTAGCTTTACGAAAAAATAATTCTGCTTTCATCGATCGCACATCATCTTCTGAACTAGGAGTTAAATCTGATAAGTAATTTATTTTTTTTTCACATTCACTAATTGTCATTGAGTCAAAGTTCTTTTCTAAATCTAATGCAAGCTGTTTAGCAAGACCTTGTTTTGTTAAGTCAATTTCAAGCTTTAAATCATCATCAGCTTCTGAATATGCATTATCTAATAGTATTACAGCTTGATCTATGTTTTGATTATCTAAATGATTCATTGCAATTTCATATTGTTTATAAGGCAGTTCTCGATTGCAAAATTCTAGCATTTTTTTGGCTTTATTTATTTTTCCATGATTTGGATAGTTTTCTATNTAATTCTGAAAGGCTGGTATAGCATCTTCATAATTATTTTCCAGCATCATTTCAAATGCTTTATCTCCAATTGTCCTTTTCCCACCAAAAATAACTCCAAAGGTTAAATTTAAATTAATACCTCGCATATCAAACCCNACAATAGGCGAAAATTGTTTGGGATCTTCAATATTAATAGTTGTAGTCCTAAGTGATTTCATCTCCAAGCCATAATAAAGATTATATTTATTGATTTCATTATAATTAATGATTTTTTTAATCCCAATTGCAAAAGTTTCACTTATTGCGTTTCCATATAAATATTTTCGATCTGCCTCTGTTTTATATAAAGAAAGTCTAGAATATCCAATTGAGTGGTAAGCATACGGAATCAGAAGCTGAGTAATTTGCCACTGAATAGTTGTATTAAAATTAAAATCATGGATTTTAGGAAAAAATTTATATTCTTGCCAATTCTCATCAGGGTTGTCATAAGTTAAATTTTCAGGTAACTTTGGATGACTTAGCATTTGAGAAATTCTATATCCAATACCGAATTGAATATCTAAAATATTTTGAGGTATGAAATTTAATAGTAAGTTTGTTTTCAAAAAGTCAACTTCGACAAAAACACCTCTCCTATCATTTTTACTAAAAAGACCTTGGTAAGTTGAATGTGTAGAATCTAATAAAACTGGGTGAGCGCCAAGTGTATTGGGTAAAATAGAAAAATCTCTTAAGTAATCATTTCCACCATAATGAAAAAATCCTGTTTTAAGTTCAAATGGAGTGAAAGTGATGGGTTCGCGAAAAATCATCTTTCTAGCATTTTTATTAAATGAATAGTCAAGTACATTTGTATTCCATGATTCTTGTGCAAAGGAAAATGTTGTTAGCATTAATATATATATTGAAAAAATTCTCATACCCTCTAATCTATTAAAAAATCAAATTTATGACAACTTAAGTGATTTTAATTTTATTTTAATAAAATCTAGTAAAAATGTATTTTATAGACATGAAATCTAAATATATATCAACTATAATTTTATTAATTAACTTACAACTATTTGCAAGCAGTCAAATTGCCGGTTCATTTACCATGACAAGAATACAATATTCTGGTGGAGGTGATTGGTATGCCGACCCAAGCTCAATTCCTAACTTACTTGAATTTGTTTCTAACTATACAAATATATCTGTTAATAAAACTGAAAACAGAGCAAAAATTGGATCTGATAATTTTTTCAATAGCTATTATTTATATTTGACTGGCCATGGAAATGTCAATTTTACAGATAAAGAAGCACAAACATTAAGAAATTTTCTATTGAATGGAGGATTTCTTCATGCAGATGATAATTATGGAATGGATAAAGCATTTCGAAGAGAAATGAAAAAAGTTTTTCCTGATAAAGAATGGACTGAAATCCCAATCAACCACCAAATTTTTAATGTATATTATAAATTTAATAATGGATTACCTAAAATTCATGAACATGATGGGAAAAGACCTCAAGCTCTTGCACTATTTGATAATGATAAAATAATAGCTATTTATACCTATGAATCAGATCTCGGAGATGGATGGGAAGATATATCTGTACATGGAAATGATGAGTCTAAAAGACAAGAGGCTTTAAAGATGGGGACAAACATAATACTATATTCTTTATTAAGATGATTAAGAACAATAAAATTAATCAAGTAATAGCTAATTACAGAAAAGTTAAATCTATAAATCTTTTCATGTCTAATTTATTATTACTACTGATTTTACTTTTATCATCTTCTATATTTTTTATTGTAATAGAACGGTTTGTTTTTTTTAGTGTAGATACTCGTGTTCGAATAGTTTTATTTTTATTGTTATTAACAATTTCGTTTCTAACTCTGTTTATAGTAAAACTTTTTTTGCAGATAAATGGAAAATTAAGTGATTTTAAAGATCCTGAAATTGCAAGAGAGATAGGTGTCCAAAATCCAAACATATCAGATAAATTAATAAATGCATTTCAACTAGAATATAATAAACAATCTAGCTACCTATCTAATAAGCTTAGTTCACGAGCTATTAAACTTATGAGTGAAAAAGTTTCAAGCATATCTATGGACTCCTATATTCAACCATTTAAAAGTAAGATTTTTAAATGTCTGCTATTCTTACTAATTGGCTTATTATTTATCAATTATAATGATGATTTTGCAAACGCATCAATTAGAATTTTAAATCCTACTAATACCTATAAAATACCAAAGCCATATGAAATTTTAAATATGGAATCTAATGATAAGGTGCTAGAGGGTGACTCTTTAAATCTTAGTTTTAATATAGATAATGATAACTCCCCAGATTCAATTGATATTTTGATATCTGAAAAATCAAATTTAAAGCAAATTTCAGTAGACAAAAATAAAAATGGTTTATATAAACATACTATTAATAGTACAATCAATGATATTACTTATTGGGCAGAATATAAATCTAACTCGATTTTTGAGCCATGGGATAAAATAGAATCTTCTAAAAAGATAGTAACTGTAATTAAAAGGCCAAGGATAAATTCAATTGAATTTCAAGTCAAACCTCCTAAATACTCGGGACTAGAAAAGACGTTGTTTTCAGCAAATAATACGGATATACCTATGCTGGAAGGAAGCTCCATTCAAATAAGGGCAGAGGCAAATAAAAATATTCAAGAAGCTTGGCTAGATAATAATGGGGATAGGACTATTCTAAATGTATATGAAAATCAAATTACAGATGAAATAACTATAGAAAAGAGTTCTGAAATAGTTTTAATGTGTAAAGATTATGATGGAATTAATAATATTAATCCCCCTCTAAATAAAATTAATATTATAAAAGATTCTGCTCCTCAAATTTTTGTTTCAAGTCCAGATTTTGAATTTTCTATACAAGATAATAAAATAATACCTATTGATATCCAAATTTTAGATGATTATGGAATTGGAGATGCTTGGATTGAATATAAAATAAAAAAGCCCATTTATTTAACCCAAGACTCTACTGCATATAAATATAAGCTTCAAAATTTAAATTTAAGCCTTAAAGCACAACGTATAGAAAACAAATGGAATGTAGCTCAACATTTTCTTGCTCCTGGTGATAATATTGAATTTTATATTTTTGTATCTGATAATAATGATATTACTGGGCCATCCATTTCTGAAGCTGGACCATTCATTGGCCAAATACCTTCATTAGATGATTTATTTGAAGATATAAGCAATCTTGAAAATGAGATGATGGAAAATGTGGAAGAAATAACATTAAG
>PCDA01000012.1 GCA_002591605.1 Fidelibacterota bacterium | reverse complement strand
TTATCAGCAGAATCAGAATATATTACTCCACCCATTTGCATTTCACCTGTTTCTGTTCTGATGATTTTACGTTGATTTGCAACTATCCCCACACTAATTCCACCAATTTTTGCAGTACCGCAAACTAATGTTTTCCCATAAGTACTTTTATATTCTTCTAAATTGCTATTATCTACAATTCTTGATAAAATCTCATTCACATCATATTGCCCTGAATTTATAGGGGAAAAAATCATATCTAATTCATTTTGGTTAAATTGGGGATTTAATACATCTGATCTACGAAAAGCTTTTTCTTGTGGGAAATTGATATGATCTATAATTTTTTTAATTCGTTCTAGTCCTGATATATCATCTGGCTCATGATAATCTGCAGTTCCACTAATTGCACTATGGGTTGTTGCACCTCCCAGTGTTTCTTGATCAATATCTTGACCAATGGCAGCTTTTACAAGTGCAGGGCCTGCCAAGAACATGCTAGCACCATCTACAATAATATACTTATCACACATAACCGGAAGATAGGCTCCACCAGCGACACATGGACCCATTACGCATGCAATTTGAGGAATCCCTATTGAAGACATCCTAGCATTATTATAAAATATTTTACCAAAATGTCCTTCATCAGGAAAAACTTGATCTTGAAGAGGTAAAAATACACCTGCTGAATCAACTAGATATACTATAGGCAAATTATTTTCTATTGCAATTTGCTGAGCACGCAAAGTCTTTTTCAAAGTTACCTCAAAGTATGCACCAGCTTTAACCGTAGCATCATTTGCGACAATGACACATTTTCTATTATTTATATCACCAATACCGACTATTAGTCCAGCTGCACTAATATTACCATACTCTTCGTACATTTCATATGCAGCAAATCGACCTATCTCATTAAAAAAGGAGCCTTTATCAATTAAATATTTCACTCTTTCACGAGCTGTCATCTTACCTTTAGAATGTTGCTTTTCAATTGCAAGCTCACCACCACAGCGATAAATGTTATTAACATTATCATTTATTTCATTTATTAAATCAATAAATCTAGATTCATTTTTGGATGTACTAATGTTATTCCAAGTATCTTTTGGTGTACCTATTATATCGCTTATAACTTTATTCACTCTCTGTCCAGGATCCAATTTTGTCATATTTAAATTTTCTTTGTTCTATTAATACATCTTTTTCTATTTTGTTAAGATTAGAAATATTATTAATAATGCTTTCTTTTAAATTTTTTGCTGATTCTTTCAAATTTCTATGAGCTCCTCCAATTGGCTCTTTGATAATTTCATCTGCTATACCCATTTCATATAAGTCAATAGAGGTAACTTTCATTGACTCTGCTGCTTTTTCAGACATTGTAGAATCTCGATACAGTATTGAAGCGCAACCCTCTGGTGAAATCACTGAATACCATGTGTTTTCCATACATAATATTTTATCTGTTAATCCAATTGCCAAAGCACCTCCTGAGGCCCCTTCTCCAATCACAATTGATATTGTGGGTACCCTAAGAGATGACATTTGAAAAAGATTATTGGCAATAGCTTCTGCCTGACCTCTTTCTTCAGCTCCAATTCCTGGGTATGCTCCTGGAGTATCAATCAGTGTAATAATTGGAAAATTGAATTTTTCAGCTAGCTTCATAACTCTCAACGCTTTTCTATAACCTTCAGGTCTAGGCATACCAAAATTTCGAGTTAATTTCTCTTTAGTGCCCTTCCCCTTTTCTTGGGCAATTATAGCTACTTTTAAATGGTCAATTTGAGCTATACCTGAAATGATTGCCTTGTCATCACTGAAATTTCTATCCCCATGCAGTTCAAACCAATAATCTGTAATTTCATTTATATAATCTATTGAATGAGGTCTGTCTGGATGTCTTGATAACTGAACTTTCTGCCATCTAGTTAAATTGGAGTATATATCTATTGATTTATTTTGTAGTTCTTTTTCTAAATCATTAATCTTTAATGATACATCTAATCCAGTTTTAATTGATGTTGACTCAAGATCATCAATTTGTGATTGAATTTCGATTAGAGGTTTTTCAAAATCAAAAATATATTTTATGCTCATTTATTTGATATCGTCCTAAAAATTATTTCTATATCTAAAAATATAGAATAGTTTTCCATATAATAGAAATCATATTTAGTTTTATTTATCAATCTACTATTAGAGTTTACTACATGAAGTCCAGTAAGTCCTGGTAATAAAAGTAACCTTTTATCGTCACTTTCTTTAAAAGACAATTCTGTTCCTACAAAACTAATATGACCTCTTAAAATTAGCCATAAATAAGGTAATTTTTGTATTAATTTGCTTTTTGAAGCATAATTATAAGTATCAATTACTTCGCTACCACAAAATAGTCGCCTATGATTTAAAGTATAGAATGAATAGTATATATGAAATGGCAGTGTAATTAAAATCAAAAGAAGTGAGAAAATAAAATCAAATGACCTTTTTACAAGTCTATGTTTAATATCTAAGTACGGTAGTTCCAACTTAATCAAAGACACATCATCTATGAATTCAACAAGTCCCTTACTCAATAGTATATTTCCATCGCTTGGAAGTATTTTAATAATAACAGATCTTCCTGAAACTTTTGATAATAAATTAAATATATTCAATTCATTAACATCAGATTCATTAATAATAATTTCATCTATATTATAATTTTGAATAGATTCAGCGATTGATTCAATACGACCTAAATAATCATTTTCAACATCTTTCTTTCTTGTATCAAAATAACCTACAATATTTTTATATATATTATTTTGATTTTGAATTTTGGTAATCAAATCAATCATAGAATTGGAAGTACCAACAAATGCAACTCGCTGAAAAAAGACATCTACGATTTTAGGTGATTTTAAAATTTTATAGCTTGAAAAAAATGAAAGTATATATCTCCATAGCATTGAATAAACAAAGGTTTGAAAAAATATAAGAAATAAAATTGCTCGAGAAAAAGCGATAGAATTAAAAAAGTATATTAGTGTTGACGCAATAAAAAATACTAAAATATTTACCAATGCTATTTCTTTATCAATAGAAAAACCTTTGCGATATATTTTAAATATTGATGCTATACAAATCCATATTAAAAAATAGCTTATTAATAATGGCAAATGCTTAATGAAATATATATTTTCAATAAAGTGTTCGTAATAAACAATATACCAAATAGGGATAGCTACTAAATATGCTGTTGATATTGATAGAAAATCAAAAAATGATTGAAGAATTAATCGAAAATTAATTTTTGCAGTATCTACTATTTGCTTCAATCTATACGCAAATTTCACAAAAGGTCGCAATATTCTTAATCCCATATATGATGGGCCTTGTTTTTTATAAAATTGTAATAGTGAGTCAAAAAAAACATCATCTACATTAAATGATGCGGTTTTCATACTCTCACCTCTGTAATGAATTGTTTCAGCGTTTCCATTATAAAAAACTTCCTTACCTAATTTTTGAGTTTCTCTACAAAAATCAGTTTCTTCGAAAAATAAAAAATATCTTTCATCGAAACCCCCTACAGCATTAAAATGATTTCTACTAAACAACATACATGCTCCGCTTACAGCATCAACAGGATGAGAAGTATTACTTGGTTTATATGTATAATTATATTTACCAAATAGTTTTGTTTTAGGAAATAAATAGCTTAATCCTATGATATGAAATAATGAAGTTAAAAAAGATGGGAAAGCCCTTCGACTCGATAGTTGAAATTTTCCATTGCAGTCCAATATTTTTCCACCAACAACGCCAATATTAGAATCATTAAGTAAAGTTTGATAAAGTTCTGAAATTGTATCTTTTTTTAAAATTGTATCAGGGTTCAAAATTAAAATAAATTCACCTTCTGCATCAGATACGCCAATATTTACAGCTTTTGAAAATCCGTAATTAAATGGGTTTTCAATTAATTTGACTTGGGTAAATTGCTTTTTTATAAAATCTATGCTCTGATCATTAGAATTATTATCAACAATGATAATCTCATAATCAATATTTACATTTGAATTTTTTATAGATCTAATAGTTTGACTTATAAAATGTGATGTATTATAATTGACAATTATGATACTTAGTTTCATAATAATCTAAATATCTTTTTAATTTTAAGAAGTGGAACCATATATATTGCTTCAAAAATAACTTTTTTGCTCATTTTTGAAGTTCCACGAGCTCTATCATTAAATATTATTGGAATTTCTTTTATTGACATATGATTAGAAAAAGCTTTTAAATTAATCTCAATTTGGAATGAATACCCTTCAGACTTAACATTCTCAAAATTAATTGATTCAAGTACTTTTCTATTAAAACATTTAAATCCACCTGTAAAATCTTTTATGTTAATACCAAGAATAATTCTACAATAAAGATTTGCTAAATAACTTAATATCAGCCTATTCATTGGCCAGTTAACTACATTAACACCATTAATATATCTACTTCCAATAACTAAATCATAATTAGAACTAGTTTCAAGCATATTTGATAAATATTTTGGATTGTGAGAGAAATCTGCATCGATTTGAATAATCTTATCATAATCTCTAGAAAGAGCCCAATTAAAGCCATCACAGTACGCTGACCCTAGGCCCATTTTACTTGGACGAGAAATAAGAAAAACAGATTTTTCATATAATGTATGTTTCTTGATAAAATCTCCAGTTCCATCAGGAGATGAATCATCAACAACTAAAATATGAACATTGGGATACCTATCAAAAATTGAAACAAATAAATGTTCAATATTTGCTAATTCATTATAAGTTGGTGTTACNATTAATATTTTATTCATTTTTCTNTANTCTTTAAACATTAAAAATTAATGAGTTAAAGTGNAATAATCTATATTTGATTTAGCTTATTATTTTAAGTATGTAATCAAGAGNTGGATGNTCTACATCAATAATTTTTTTAATTTTAGAAACATCTAATNNACTATTTAAAGGCCTTTTTGCCTTTTGNTTTAGTTCAGAAGTTTTTATTGGAATGATTNTATNATAATTAAAATCATGCATTTTAGCTATTTTAATTGCAAAGTCATANCNNGATATNACTTCTTCTCCTGCATAATGAAATAGACCTGAAATATTATTTAAAATAGATTTATANATTGCTTCTGATAATGACNATGACCAAGTGGGATTACTTATTTGGTCTATTACAACAGAAATCTTTTGTTCATTCTTCAATGAATCGCGGACCCAAACATAAAAATTATTTCCTGTTTTACCAAAAATAACTGAAGTCCTTAATATTAAATAGTCCCTATTTGAAGTTCTTAAGATGTTTTCTGATTCTAACTTGCTTTTCCCATAATAAGAAATAGGATCGGGTATATCAGATTCTGTATACATTTTTTGGTTACCGTTAAAGACGTAATCTGTTGAAATGTGAATTATCTTAGCACTTTTTTTTGAGCAAGATATTATATTTCTAAGTCCATTAACATTAACTTTATAAGAGTCTATTTTATTATGTTCGCAAAAATCAACATTTGTNANTGCAGCNCAATTNATGATATAATCAGGAGATAANTCTTCNAAAAANTACTTTAATNCANNTNTATTAGTNACATCTATNTTNNAGANATTTTCTTGATTATTTANNACATTAAAATATCTAGATAGATATTTNTTTAATGTNCCNCCTAATTGNCCNGNTATTCCTGTAATAAATATTCTTTTAGAGTTTTGCACCGTTCTTNTTAAANTCATACAACTTCNCTCTCATTTCTTCATCNTGNAAAGCAAAAATTTCAGCACATANTATAGCTGCNTTNATAGCNCCAGACTTTCCTACTGACATGGTTGCAACTGGTACNCCTTTNGGCATTTGCATAGTTGCTAATACAGANTCTAATCCAGTTAANATNCCACCNTCTAANGGTACACCAATAACNGGAAGTATNGAATTTGCTTTNATCGCTCCTGCNAAATGNGCAGCCATACCTGCCGCNCCAACNAGTATTTTATATCCATTTGAAGGTGCNTTTGTACAAAAATCATGTACTTCAACTGGATTTCTNTGAGCTGACATNGTTAAAATTTCACAATCAATGCCAAAATGTTCATAGTACTTATCTGCTGCCTCCATNGTTGATCTATCTGTATCNCTNCCNATTAAAACTGCAACTTTATTCATTTTCANTCCCTTNATTTTTATTTNTTCNATAACTATTCTCAATAATATATTCTAANTCTTTTAGATGATAAACTTTNTTCTTNCCNGGGAAATTTACAAAACCACTNGCAATTAAAACTTTATTTGTTTTNGGTATATCAAATAAATANGTTATAAATGGGCCACCTGTAATATTTTCTGCATCAACTTTAGTTCCATANACTCCATATATTTTTCTAGNTTCATCATTATCAATTTTAATATTATCAAACTGGGTGTTATAAGGCAAAGCATTTATATCTAGAATATCTTCAAATTTTTGATTTAGACGCTGATAAGAACTTTTATTTGTATTGTAATATTGCTGAATATCTTCATAAACGAATATCCATCTGTATGGATATGCTCTTCCAAGCCAGATATATTTCTCATCTATATTCTGTTTAATTAAATGATAATCTTCTTGAATATCCATATTTAAACCAAAATTTAGATTTATATTATGAATCAAGCTATCATTTAATTCTCCATTAAAATTCTGATTTTTTAATTTTAAAAATTCATTTTCTTTAATTTTCGACAGTATCCATTCTTTATTTATATCTAATATAACTGGCAAATCTTCTAGCTTTTTAGTTTTTATTACAAATAATAACTGATTTGATGTGTAGTAATCATTAATCAAAGTAACATTATTGATAGAGTTCTCTGTTAATCTATTTGCTAATTTCAAAGAAATGCTATCATAGGCTTCTTCTGTTGTAATCAGCATTAAAACTGAATTATTATTTTCCTCTAAAAATAAATTAGAATTTTTAATTTGTGTGGTATATTTATTCTGAGGACTTGGNGTAAANTATTTAAAATCAAAAAGATGCCCATCNAAGATATCTTTANTAGGAATTTNATTTTCAAATGAAGTATACACATCTATATCTTTAAAATTTGTAGATGATTCAGTTTGATTGCAGCTCCAAAATGAAACTATAAAAAAAATTACTATTATATTTTTATTTTTCTTTTTCGCAAACATATAATAAAGAGGATGAAAGTTCAGGACCTTTAATAATAACTTTAAATACAATAAATAATGCTACAAATAAAGATTTAATCACTGAAATATTAGATATTTTCATACTACTTAATATAGAAATATAAAATGTATCAAATAGCATTCTCTTTTTATCAATAATTTTATAACCTTTAGATCGTAAAAGTTTTTCCAACGAAATATTATTAAAATGATACAGATGTCTAGGCAGATCATAAGCAGCCCAATTTTCTTTATATATATTTCTTTCTAGGGAATCAAAATTTGGAACTGCTACAACCAGTTTTCCTCTGTTTTCTAAGGATTTTTCTATATTTTCAAATAANATATCTAAGTCATAAGCATGTTCAAGAACATGCCAAAGAGTGATTATATTATATTCTTTTTTTTTAAAATCTGCATTTAATGAATTTTTATAATATGGATCATAAAATGATGAAGTTGCATTTTCTTTNGAATTNACATAATTAGAAAACCTACCATCACCACCTCCATAATCTAAATGAGTAATTTTTTCTTTTAAATTTCGCAATAATAAAAATTTATTATAAAAGGATATCTTTTGAACAATTCTATATAATAAAAACAATACCCCCTTTCCTTTTGAATGTGGAAGATAGTCATCTGTATGATAATATTTTTTTAATTCTTTTTCTGAAGGCCTAGGATTTACAAAGCAAAATCCACAATCGCATTGTGCTATTGTAAATGAATTGATATTTAAGCTATCTTTTATTGTTACATAGGGTTTATAATTTGATGTTTTACATATATAGCAATTATATGACTTCATTTTCTTTATTTTTTCTTAATAAATAATGAAAAATTATACCCAAAATCATCATGATAATTGATATATATTGAGCTCCAGATAAATCAAGATAATATCTGGGGTTAAGTCTNATAAACTCAACAANAAATCGTGCCANTCCTGCAAGGAAGAGATAATTNGCAAAAATTTCTCCGTGGATATGATTTTTAGTTAATAAATTTTTGAGAAAAAGGAAGATTAAAAAATACAAAGCCATCTCNTATATCTGTGTTGGNTGGACAGCAAGAACAGTTGTGGGTGAAACGNCTTCNGGTATTGGACATCCCATTTGCTGAATATTAAAAGCTGTTGAGGGGGGTGCGCCATTTGGAAAAGCAATCCCCCATGGTAAATCAGTTGGCATTCCATAATCATCTCCAACCAACAAACATCCTATACGACCTATTCCATGACCTAAAGCAATTAAGGGNGCAACTAAATCAGCTACTACAAACCAATTAAGGGACTTTTTATATATATAATGACTAACCAGAATTAGGCCACCAATTAAACCTCCTAAAAATACTAAACCTGCGCCAAATAATTGTATTCCGTCNGATACAAGTTGAAAATTGAGAGNTAATAAGCCATATAAAATCTTTCCTANTCCACTAATGTTTTCGTTTGCATATCTATAATTTTCAATCAAAAAATATAATTTTGCTCCTAAAATTCCTCCTAAGGCAGCTCGAAAAATTATATCATCAGCATATTCAGGATTATATCCATATTTAATAAAATCTTTACGTAGTAAATAATTACATGATAAAAATGCAATTACAATCATTGTTCCGAATGAAGTGATNGTTATAGGACCAATTGAAAATAATTCAGGATACATATATTACTCCTCATCAATATTAAGAATAGCTAAAAAAGCCTCTTGGGGAAGATCAACAACACCTATTTTTTTCATTCTTTTTTTACCTTCTTTTTGCTTCTCTAAAAGTTTTCTTTTTCTGGTTATATCTCCACCGTAGCACTTAGCTGTAACATTTTTTCTTAATGCCCTAACTGTTTCTCGAGATACAATCTTATTTCCTACCGCTGCTTGTATAGGTACTTCGAATTGGTGTCTTGGAATTAATTTCTTAAGTTTTTTACAAAGTTCTGAACCACTTTTNTAAGCTTTTTCTTTNTGNATAATAATNCTTAATGCNTCAACNACTTCACCAGCAATTTTAACATCAAGTTTACTTAAATTTCCTGGNTTGTCATCAATTAGTTCATAATCAAGNGTTGCATAACCTTTAGATGAGGCTTTTAATTTTTCAAAAAACTCATAAATTATTTCACCTAATGGCATATTAAATATTAATTGAACCTTATCCTTAGAAAGGTAATTAGTTGATTTATATTCACCTCTTTTATTAACACATATTTTCATAATCGGTCCAATAAATTCTGATGGGGTAATTATTTCTGCTCTTATATACGGTTCATATATTTCTTTTATAGAACCAGTATCAGGCATTTCTGACGGATTTTCTAATTCAAGAATTGTATCATCATTCATCATAATTTTATACCTTACATTTGGCGATGTAGTGATAAGATTCATATCAAATTCTCTTTCTAATCGTTCTTGTACGATTTCCATATGAAGGGGACCTAAAAAACCACATCTAAATCCAAATCCAAGAGCATGTGAGGTATTTGGAGTGAATTCTAATGAAGAATCATTTAGTTTGAGCTTTTCTAAGCTTGTTCTTAGGTCTTGATAATCTTGAGAATCTACTGGATATAATCCACTAAAGACCATGGGCTTGATATCCTTATAGCCTGGAAGTGGAGTTTCTGCCTTAGATTCTCTTATAGTAAGTGTGTCACCTACTTTTAATTGATCTACATTTTTGGTATTAATAATTGCATATCCAACATCACCAGCATCTAAAGATTTCCTTTGTACCCTATTTAGCTTTAAATCACCAACTTCAATAATTTCATGTGAAAAATTATTAGAAAAATATTCTGCATGATGGCCTTTTGATATTGAACCATCAAACATTCTAAGATATGCTACAACTCCACGATATTGATCATAAAATGAATCGAAAATAAGACCTCTTGCTACGGTATCTTTAGTGATAGGCGCTGGAATTTTATCAACAACAGCCTTTAAAACTTCATCAGTTCCTAAACCATCTTTAGCACTACAATGAATTATATCGCTTTTATTACATCCTAATAAATCAATAAGTTGACGTTCTGCATCTTCAATATCAATGTTGGGTATATCAATTTTATTAAGAACAGGTATTATAGTCAAATTGGCCTCAATAGCAAGGAAGGCGTTGCTGACAGTTTGAGCTTCAACGCCTTGCGCTGCATCTACTATGAGTATGGCTCCTTCACAAGCGGCCATACTTCTTGATACTTCATATGTAAAGTCTACATGTCCGGGTGTATCTATCAAATTTAGATTATAGAGTTCTCCATCATTATTATAATTAATTTTAATGGGATGCGACTTTATTGTAATGCCTCTTTCTCTTTCTAAATCCATATTATCAAGAAGCTGATTTTTCATATCATGTTTAGATAGAGTATCTGTAAACTCAATTATTCTATCTGCTAACGTTGACTTACCATGATCGATATGAGCAATAATGCAAAAATTTCTTATATTATTCACTGTTTACTAATCTTTAAATTTAGGTTTTCGTCTTTCTAGAAAAGCTAGCATTCCTTCTTTTGAATCTTCTGTCTCATATAACTGTGAAAACAAATTATTTTCTATACTAAAGGAATCATAATAATTTACATTCATTCCAGATACTATTGATTGAATTGCATTTCTAATTGCAGTAGAACTATTTTTAGATATTTTTTTACACAATTCTATAGATTCTTCAAGTACATTATCGCAAATTTTATTAGCAAGACCTAATTTTTTAGCATCTTCAGATTTAATATGATTTGCTGATGTAATTATTTCTATAGCATTACCAAGTCCAACAATATTTCGAAGTCTTTGAGTGCCACCAAATCCAGGGATTAAGCCAAGACTAACTTCTGGCAGACCTAATATAGCATTTTTAGATATATATCTTATATGACATGCTAGAGCTAACTCTAAGCCACCTCCAAGAGCATAACCATTAACTGCAGCAATTATAGGTTTTGGATAAGATTCAATTATATTAAATAAGTTTATTCCTTTGTTCGAATATTTTATAGCATCCATAGATGAAAACGAACTCATTTCTTTTATATCTGCTCCTGCTACAAAGGCTTTATCACCCTCTCCTGTTATAATTACACATTTGATATTAGGCTTATCTCTGTTATCAATAATTATAGATTCAAGTTCAGTTAATACTGTTTCATTTAGAGCATTTAATTTATCCGGTCTATTTATAGTTATAACAAGTGTATTTTCTTCTAAATTTGTTTTTATATTTTTCATGATCTCCAATATGTTCTACTAAATAAAATAAGCACGGTAAATATTTCTAATCTTCCAAGTAACATACAAAATGTTGATATGTATTTCGTAGTATCACTTAAAGAAGCCCAATTACTAGTTGGACCAATTACTCCTAATCCTGGACCAATATTACCAATAGATGATGCTGAAATAGCAATAGATGATATAAAGTCAACTCCATCAAATGAAACTGCAATTGCACATATGCTAAAAATTAATATGTAAAAAAGATAAAAACCTAATGTACTTCTAACTATTTCATCACTAATTACATTATCACCAATTTTAACGTGATGGAGACCTCTTGGATGTAGTATTCTAGTAACTTCTGCTCTTATATATTTAATAACTAAAATAGTTCTTATTAGTTTAATACCTCCAGTTGTAGACCCAGCCATACCTCCAAGGAAAAACATAAAAAACACAATTAATTGAGATAATGCAGGCCAAGAACTATAATCATACAAGGTATAACCAGTAGTTGTCATGAAGGTCATTACGTTAAACATTGATGCGGTTAAATTCTTAAAAGTATACCCATATAAAGATGATACATTAAGAAAAGTTATAATAAATGAAATAATTATGAACCATAGATAAAACCTAAACTCAGTATCATTAAAATAATCAAACGATTTTTTTGAAATTAATAAAAAATGTAGGGAAAAATTTGTTGCACCAAGAAACATAAAAATTATAATTGTCCATGTTACTATATCACTTTGAAAGCCTAAAATACTGTTATTAAATGTTGAAAACCCCCCAGTTGCAATTGTAGTCATTGAATGACAAAGTGAATTAAATAATGTTAAGCTATCAATATTAAAAATAATTCCTTCTAAATAAAGTATTGAGGTCTGCAACAATATTAATCCCAAATAGATGTACCACAGATATTTTGCGGTATCTTTTATTTTTGGAGTCAATTTATCTGTTGTTGGACCGGCCACTTCAGCTCTAAATAGTTGAACGCCACCCATACCTAGTATTGGAAGAATTGCTATAGTAAATAATATTATCCCCATACCCCCTATAAATTGAGTAAAACATCGCCAAAATAATAGCCCATGGGGAAGAGCTTCTATATTAGTTAATACAGATGCGCCAGTAGTGGTTATACCAGACATTGATTCAAAAAAAGCATCAGTAAATGAATTAAAATATATGGACTGGTAATAAGGGATAGAAGAAAAGAGAGCCATAAATAGCCAAGAGATCGTCACAACATAAAATCCGTCCCTTAAATTTATTTCACTTTTTATCGGTCCTCGAGACAAAAATATTAAAATACAGGCTGTTAAAGATGTGATTAAACCAGATTTAATAAATATTATAAAATCATTTTCATTATATAAAAGAGGCCACAATGAAGTTGCAAACATTGATAAGCCCAAAGAAAGAAGTATATAGCCAACAAATTTAATAATTGGTTTTTTTATCATCTAGCAACAAATAGATTTTCAGCTTCTAGTGCATCTTCAGGCTTTGCAAAAATCAGAAGTTCATCATTAAACTTAATTTCAGTCATTGTATTAGGTATTTTAACCTGACCATTTCTAATTATCGCAGCAACTGTAAAGTTAGATGGGATATCTTCAATCTGCATTTGATTTTTTAAATAAAATGAATTTTCATCAACAATAACATCTATAGCTTCAACTCCTACATCATCAAACCTATGGATTTCAACATTATCTTCATTAGACCTTATCACATTCAGAACTTCATTTACTGCAGAGATATTTTTACTAACTATTGCGTCAGCCCCAATTCTCCTAACAGATTTCAAATAATTTGTGGTTGTTATATGTAAAATAACTTGTTTAGCACCATAGTGCTTAGCAAGTAGAGAAGCTAAAATATTTGTCTGCTCATTTTGAGTTGCTGCAATAAAACAATCAACTTCAGAAATATTTTCAGATTCTAAAAATTCTATATCAAGCCCATCTCCGATTAGCATTAAAGTATCAGCGAGTTTAGGACTATATGCTTTTGCTTTTTCTTTATTTTTTTCTATAATTTTTACATTATAGTCAGTTTGAAGTGATTTAGCTAAAAGTCTACCAATCTTACCAGAACCTAGAATCATTACATTTTTTACATCAAAGGAAGGCTTTCCAGCCATTTTTTGGATATCATCTATATCTTCTTTTCTACCTATAAAATAGACGTGGTCATTTTTTCGATAAACATCTTCATTNTTAGGAATGAAAAAATCATCATTACGATTAATCAAAACAGATTTATGACGACAAAAAGGATTAGAGTTAATTACACTGATAATAGTTCGGCCAATTAATGGAGATGATGACTCCAAGTTTATGCCAACCATCAAAATATTTCCATCATTAAATTCCTGTACCTCAACAGTAGATGATCTTCTGACTAAATGTTCTATTTCAATTTGGGCAGCTTTTTCTGGATAGGTAACATATTTAATACCAAACTGTTCTGGAGTTATTATGGCATTTTTATGCATATATTCAGTATTTCTTAATCTACAAATAACATGCTTAGCTCCCATTTTTTTTGAGATTCTAGAACAGACTAAATTAACCTCGTCAATTCTAGTTAAAGCCAATAAATAATCAACTGATTTCATATCTATTGTTTCTAATAATCTCTGAGATGCCCCATCACCTTCAATTACATGTGANTCTAAATTATTTTTAACTCGAGAACANTTTTGAGGATCTATATCAACTACAGTTATATCATGATTTTCTCTAGACAAAGATTTTGCTAAATTAAAACCAACTTCACCAGCACCTATTATTACTATTCTTAATTCCATAATTATATAATCAATATATAGGTATATTATTTTTATTTATTATATAAAACAAACAAAAAAGGGCCCTTTATTGCTAAAGAGCCCTTAACCTTTAAAACAAGGATTTAAAGTTTTTGTAATTATTTAATAAGAGTCATGTACTCTGTGCTATTAAATCCTGGTGCTTGCATAACATAGAAATATTGACCAGACGCAACTTGTTGACCATTATCATTCTTACCATCCCAAGTTACTGAGTAATTATTAGCTGTAACAAAGTCATTTACTAANGTTTTTACTGTTGAACCATTTAAATCATAGATAACTAAGGAAACATTGCCTGGTTTAGCAATGCTATAATCAATAGTTGTTGAAGGATTGAATGGATTAGGATAATTTTTAGATAATGAAGTAGTAGCAGGCAATATTGAATCAACTGTTAAATAATTATTTTCAAAATTTGCTTGTACTTTCTCACCGTTGTATCCCGCAACGATCATTTCACCTGTAAACTCAATTAAAGATGATGCATCAAGTGAACCATTAAGCTCGAAAGGAAGATTGATTAAGTGATTTCCTGACTTGGCTGTTAACGGCTGACCATCGAAGTCAAACATTAAGATTCTCACTAAACCATTACCCTTATCAGCAGCATACACATCTTCTGCGCCAGTTACTGAAGCAGCATCTATGGATATTTTTGAAGCATCATATTTAAGATCAAACTGTAGACCATAAATATCAGTATCACTGTTCAGTTCTACAATAATATCAGTAGATGTATTATTTAATGTAACTGAAGTTGCTGCAAATAAAGATGATACTAATACAGCAGCCAATGTTGTTTTTAAAAGATTTTTCATTGTATTACTCCTTGTTTTAAATTAATCTCAGATTAAAGTTAATATAAAAAAAAATTAATTTCAATTAAAACTACNCNATNTATTGTAACAAATTATTTCAGCTTTTAATTCGCCTAATATTAGCACCAATTGAAGTTAGTTTATTTTCAATACCATCATATCCTCTATCTATATGATATATCCTACTAATTTCAGTCTCTCCTTTTGAACATAATGCCGCAATTATTAATCCTGCACTTGCTCTAATGTCAGTACACATTACAGGCGCTGGATATATTTCATGAACTCCTTTAATATAAGCAATATTATTTTTTAGCGATATGTCAGCTCCCATTCTAGATAATTCAGATATATGAGTAAACCTATCATGATAAATATTTTCTTTAATAACACAATTACCTTTAGCTTTGAGCATAACAGCCATCCATTGCGCTTGCAAGTCTGTTGGAAAACCTGGAAATTCTAAAGTTTCCATATCTATTGCTTCGTATTCACCATCAGATTCAATAGATATATCATTGCCATCTAAATTTGTGGTGATATTAATTTTATTTAAATGATCTATAATAGATTCTAGATGTTCTATATTAACATTTTTCAATTTTATCTTTCCACCTGTTGCAGCTACAGCTAACATAAATGTTCCAGCTTCAATTCTATCAGGAATAATATCAAATTCAAAACTATTATTCTGAATTTCTATTGGTGAAATAATTAAGACTTCAGTTCCTATTCCCTCAATATTAGCCCCTAATTTTTGTAAAAAATGACATAATGAAACTATTTCAGGTTCCATTGCAGCATTTGAAATTGTTGTTACACCGTTTGCTCTAGTAGCTGCCATAAGAATATTACCTGTAGCACCAACACTCTTTTTAGTAAAGTGAATTTTGTTACCTTGAGGCTGCCCTTTTGCGATAATATCACCTTTATCTAANCTTATATCAACCTTCATTTCTCTGAGAGCTTTAATATGAAAATCAACAGGCCTAGGCCCCCAAGCGCANCCTCCAGGNNGAGNCTACTTTTGATTCGTGAAATCGTGCAAGCAATGGACCTAATACATAAAAAGAAGCTCTCATTGTTTTAACTAAATCATATGGAGCATGAGGNTTNTNACATTCTTTTGTATCNATNAATAAAGTATTATNAGAATACTNAACATTNGCTCCAATAATTTTNAATANNTNAATCATCGTCCTTGTATCTCTAAGATCTGGGACATTATTNATNTTATAATNACCTGGNACNATTANTGTNGCNGTCATAATNGGNANTACTGCNTTTTTNGCTCCACTTATTTGAACATCACCANAAAGCTTANNACCACCNTTTATTATCAATTTATCCATTTTTATCTAAAATACCNTTTGCAAAATCAATNCTTTCTANTGTTATCTCTTTACCNCTAACCATTTTAGCTAATTCATTAATCCTAGAAGTTTTATCTAATTTAAGATATTTACAGTATGTGCGACCATTAATAACTTCCTTAAAAAGTTTATAGTGATTATTAGTTTTTGAAGCAATTTGTGGCAGATGAGTTATGCATATTACTTGATTATTTAAAGATAAGGATTTAATAATAGCACCAATACTATCAGCTTCTTTTCCAGATAAGCCTGCATCAATTTCATCAAGTAGGTAGAGTTTATTTTTTGTATTTAAATTAATAGATAATTTAATTGCCATCATAATTCTAGAAAGCTCACCACCAGAAGCAACTCTACCTAATGATTTTAGATCTTCACCTTTATTAGTTGTTATATAAAAACAACATTCTTCTAAGGCAAACTTATTCATCTCAAATGAACCAAGNCTAACAACAAAGTCAATATCTGGCATACCCATAGCCGCTAAAAAATCTTTTATTTTTGATATCAAATTCAATGAGCCATCTTTTCTCTTTTTATATAATTGCAATCCTAAATCATTTAATTTTATTTTTATTTTATTTTTATTTTTTATTTTCTGCTCAATAAGAGAGTCTGCATTATCTGAATTTTCAATTAATAATTTTAGCTTATTACTATATGCAATAAGAGATGGAATCGTCCCNCCATATTTTCTTTTCAATTCATTAATTCTAACTAAACGTTTATTCATTTCTTCATATTCAGNCTGATTATAATAAAATTCTTGAAGTAATTTNGAGGCTTCAAACTTTATATCATTTAATTCATTAATATATTCATTTAATCTTATTTTTAGGTTATTGCTTCCAGACTTATCACTATCTAANTCATTCAATAAGTCAATTGATGAATTTATAGTAACAAANGTATCNGANTGNNANTCNTTAAGATTTGATAACTTATAAATTGTCTCGTANACATCTTTATTTTTTTTTATTTCAGATATTGATTCTTTTAATTCAATNTCCTCATCATNTTTAATATCTATNTGATTNAACTCNTTATATTGAAATTCATATAATTCTTTATTNTNNATGAAATCATCNANCTCTTTTTGAAGTATTTTTATCTCGTTATCTATTTTTAAATAATGTTCATATTCAACTAAATATTCTTGATAAAGAGTTTCTGTTTTAGAAAATAAGTCTAAATAACCTAGATGATTTGTCTCATCAATTAGTAATTGCTGTTCATGTTGCCCGTAAGACTCCCATAGCTTTGCTAAAAAATTGCTATATTCGCTTAACTTGATAGCTTCATCGTTAATAAAGTTTTTTGTGCTATTTTTAGTAAATATTCTTTTTATTGAATAATTACTTTCTCCTACACGTATTTCGCCTGAAATTATGCATTTATTCTCACCTTTACGGAGGTCTTCTTTTTTGAATCTTTGTCCAAATAAATATGTTATCGATTTGTATAGTACTGTTTTACCAGAACCTGATTCACCTGTAAGAACATTAAATGAATTTGAAAATTCAATTTCAAAAGAATCAATAATAGCAAGGTTAATGATTTTAAGTTTTTCTAACATATCGAATTAATACAATAGTTAATATACCAAGAAAAAGACCAAGATAATTATAATATAAATCAATAACATCTGATCTTCTTAAATCAATGAAATTCTGAATGTATTCTGTNAGTAATGGTATAATTAAAGCTAAAATTAACTTTAAAAGATAATTCTTTTTTTCTTGAAATAGAACAAATACTCCAAGCAAAAAGTACATTGTAAAATGTATATAAGAATCATAATAATATATTTTATTTACTAAATCTATATAGATAGTTGATATAAAGAAAATTATACCAATATATATGAAAAACAAAAAATTAATCATGATAGTTTAAAAAGTGATTTTGAGAGTGATTTATATATGGAAACATCTCACTAGCCGTTATACTTCTTATGTTTTTACTCATTAAAATAAATGAAATATGTGAATGAATACTTGCTCCAATAATCGCAGCATCGATTAAAGTATAACCAGAGGCGACATAGGAGGATATTATACCAGATAATATATCTCCTGTTCCAGCAGTTCCCAAATTATAGGTTCCTTTTTCAATAACATAAATATTATTTTGTCCATCTGCAATGATTGTGTTTGGTCCTTTAAGAACTAAAATTCTATTTTCAAGAAATTTAGATACCTTTTTGATATGTTTTATTATGTCGTTTTTAAATATTTCAACTGGGACATCGATCATTTTTGAAAATTCATTATAGTGAGGTGTCAATATAGATGATTCTGGAGTGCTTCTAAATTTATCACTTTTATAATTTATTGTATTTAAAGCAGTAGCATCTAAAACACACTTGTTTTTATAAGTTGATAAGATATTTTTAATTAGAGACAATGATTTTTTATGACTTGAAATTCCTGGGCCAATCAAAAAACAATCGGGCCAATGAAATTCATTCCTTATGAGCTTGTAAGATGAATTAGTTAAAAAACCTAAGTTTTTATCATCAATTGAGCAATCTACTGCCTCAATAAAATTTGTAAAGTAATTATCCAAAGATGAAGGAAAAATCTGTTTAATAATTCCTGCTCCACTTTTAAGCGCTGCCTTTCCACTAAGGATAGATGCTCCTGAATACTTTGCTGATCCAGTTAGAGTGAGAACTTTTCCATTCATGTATTTATCGTTATCTTTTAAATTGGGTTTAATCTTATTTGAAATATCCTGATCACGAATTAGTTTAATGTTACTGTTAATTGAATCTTCATGATGACCAATTTCATATATAAATAATTCACCGCTCTTTTTGTAACCTTCTCCGATAAAATGAGATATCTTAGGATAAGTAAAAGTTATTGTACTTGATGCATTGACTGATGGACCTAATGCTATACCGGTATCAGCAAAAACACCTGATGGTATATCTATAGATACAACATTTTTACATTTTGATATTTTATTTATCACATCAGCAAAATTACCTGTAACTTGTCTATTTAAACCTGTTCCAAAAATACCATCAACTATAATATCATATGATGCAAAATCTATATTTTCTATTTTAGAATAATAAACCACACCATCCAAAAATGAAGCCTTAACTTTAGATCTGTCAATAATAAATAAACTTGAATTAACTGAATTTTTTATCAAAATTTTATGACATGTAATTGCGTCCATACCATTATCGCCATTTCCCGCAATACAAATAAATGTTTTATTAAATGGATTATGAATATTATCAATTAAATGAAATGCAACTGCCCTACCAGCATTTTGAATTAATTGGCTTTTTGTGGAGATTTTACTATTTATTGTTTCTTGATCTAAACGAATTGAATCTTTTGAACTTATAATATCAATCATTTGATAATATAGCTACAGATATTGCATGAGTTTTTGTATGAGATATAGAAATATCTAAATTAGAATTTGGGAATAATTTTGTATCTAGAAAAGGACGTCCATTATCATCATTTAAAATAGATAATTGATTAAACTTTAAAGTTGAAATTATAAATTCTTTGGATAAAGCCTTTTTGATTGATTCTTTTGCTGAAAACTTACCTGCAAAATGAATGGCAGGGTCGCTATGAGAATTACAATAATTAATTTCTGCTTTAGTAAAAATTTTTGATAAAAATTTATTACCATATGAATCAATAATTTTACGAATTCGATTAACTTCTACAATATCGGTACCAGCTCTAATCATCATTTATAATTTGAATGATTTCGCTTATATCATTAAGGTCATAGTCCGCACCAGAATGTTTTGTTTTAAACATATCTCCATATTTAGCAAAGGCAGTTTTCATATTTAGTTGCTTGGCACCTATAACATCTCTTTCTGGCCAATCACCTACCATTAGTATATTTTCATATTCTTCATTAAGGAGTTTAGATATCTTAATAAATGGTTCTGGAGAAGGCTTACATTGCCCAGTATCTTCTAGTGTTACAACAGCATCAAATAGGTGGTGCATACTTACTGAATATAATCGAATCCAAGCCTCTCTGCTTGGAGCATCAGTCAACACTCCTAATTTGAGACCAAATTTTGATAATTTTATGAGGGTACTATTTACATTTGGATAAAGGACCATCGTAGCATCTTTAATTTTCCTATAAGATACTATTGCNGCAGCTAAATATTTATTTTCTAAACAACCACATTCATTTTTTATAAAATCATCAAAAACTTCTTGATATTCAAAACCTTTCTTTTCATATATCTCGTAAATTTTATTTTTTGAATCTGAAAAATCAATATCTAAGCCAGCTTCTATCATTCCATTAATTGCAGCATCAACAGACATGGATTTCATTTTCATAAAATCCATTAGAGTATTATCTAAATCAAAAATAACAGCTTTTATCAAAACGTACCTTTACTTCTTCATAAGTTCAAGTTCATATTTTGCACTGGCTCTCCAATCTTTATCTTTACTGGCTCGCTCAAAGGCATTTTTAGCAAGATAATTTTCACCTAAATTTTTATATGCTAATCCTAGGTGATAGTTTGCAGCGCCACCATTTTCTTTAATATCAACAGCAGACTGAGCATACTCTTTTGCTTTACTAAATTCTTTTTTTGTGTTATAAATATCAGCTAATAGATATAGAGACTTATATCTTTTCTTTGAGCGATCACCTAAGACATCTATTGTATTAGTAAAGTTTATTATAGCATCATTAATATTTCCTAATTGCATATTAACAATACCAAGTGTCTCATGACCNTTATAATATTTATCATTAAGTCTCACAGTTTCTTCAAGTGATTTTTTAGCTAAATTCAGATCTTTTCTCATTAAAAGAGTACCTAATCGNAAGTGTGCTTTATATGAATTTGGATCTACNTGAATAGCTTTTTTATAATATCTTTCTGAGCTCTCATTATCTTTTAATTTTTTATAGATCGTCGCAATCATCATTAGTGGTTGGAGTTGATTAGGATCTAAGTCTAAGCATTTTAACAAATAATCTTTAGCCTGATTATAATCTCCTAAGGAGTAAAAAGCTTTAGCTAGTTGAAAATACGCTTGTGTAAAATCTGGGTAATAAGATATTGCCTCAAGATACTTTGGAATAGCAGAATTATAATCTTGTCTTCGAGAATCATCATCTGCCTCTCGAGCAATTGATTGAGCAATACTATATATTGCGGTTCTGTACATTTCTTTATTAGGATTTAATGATATAGCCATTTTTAAATTAGTTATTGCATTTGATCTATCATCAATCTGATCATATAGAATCCCAAGTTCATAGAAAGGCAATCCCATTGATGGAAATCTTTCTATTATATTCTCATAATCTTCAATCCCAATATTGAAATTTTCTTTTTCAACAGCCCTTCTGGCATTCTGCAAAAAATCTCTATAAAGACTCAGAGAGTCTGATAAATCGTAATAACTTTTTTTCCCATCTATTTGAATAGCTCTATTTAAATGCTTATTAGCGCAGCCTAAATTATCATTAAATAAGCACATATNATACATACCAAAATGAGTTTCTGAGTCTTTTGAATAGAAATCAGCATTCATTAGGTTATTTATGACAGTATAATCAGAAAAAGATGAAAAACCTGTTTCTCTAAATGAATTAATAGTTTGAACATCAAACTCTGTAAGAGAATAACTTGTATCATCAGAAATTAAAAATGAAAGAAAAAATAACATATATATTAATTTGCTCATATAGACCTCCATAATGTTTGTGCTGAAGGCGGGATTTGAACCCGCACGAGATTGCTCTCACTGCCCCCTCAAGACAGCGTGTCTACCAGTTCCACCACTTCAGCTAAAATTATTCTCCAGAAGTATTTAATGGAACTTTTTTCACATCTATTGATTTAGGCGTATCTTTTTTATCCTCAATATCAGTTTCTTTAGATATTTGGCTTTCTAAATTTAAATTTGGCAAATTTGATTCTTCAGCATCTGAAGAGTATTCTATACTTGATTCTACAGTTATATTACTTGAAGATCTAGGATTATCTAAATAATTCAGGAAAATAGCTAGACTCATAAAAATAACAGCAAAAATAGTTGTTGTGCGCAACAGCAAAGAATCTGCTCCTTGTCCACCTAATGCACCCTCTAAATAGCTATTACCACCTCCAATGGAGCCCATTCCACCTGTTTGACTTGTCTGGAGAAGAATAATACCCACTAAAAGCAAACAGATTATAACAAAAATAAATAGTACAATTGAATACAACATAAATAATTACCTTTCATTTACTATTGAACAAATACGACTAAATTCATTTACATCTAAAGCAGATGTACCAATTAAAAAACCAGAAACATTTTCTAAAGATATAATACTTTCACAATTAACAGCAGAAACACTACCACCATATAAAATAGGAACTTTTAATGAAAATTCTTGCATTAAAAATTGACTTATCCAATTTACGACTTCATTAATTTGATCAAAATTTGCACTCAAACCTGTTCCTATAGCCCAAACTGGTTCATATGCAATTAGCATTTTTGATGTCAAAGTAATATTGGACAAAGCAGTAGTTAATTGATTTTTCAATACATCAAAAGTTTTATTTTTATTTCTTTGGGATTCATTTTCACCAATACAGAGAATAGGCTTTAGGTCATTCTCAATAACAGTATTCATTTTATCATTAATAATGACATCCTCCTCAAGAAAATACTGCCTTCTCTCAGAATGACCTAAAATCACCCATTCACACTCGATTTCTTTTAACATTTCAACTGATATTTCTCCAGTGTAAGCACCTCTTTTTTTTTGATGAACATTTTGTGAACCAAGTTCAATTTTAGTACCAGTTAAATGTGTTTCTAATATTTTTAACGATGTAAAAGAGGGACACAAAATAATTTTACTTTTTATGTTTTCCAAGTCTTTTTTCTTGAACTCCTCTAGAAATTTTATAGATTCACTTAAAGTTTTATTCATTTTCCAATTAGCAATACAATAATTCATTATTTTTCGATATCCTTTAAAGCTGTTAATTTTTTACCTGATAATAATTCTAAGGATGCACCACCGCCAGTTGATATATGAGAAAAATTAATTTCAGTATTAAGGCTATNAATTGCAGAAACTGTATCCCCACCTCCTATAATTGTTATTGCATTATTTTTAATACCATGTTCTTGAAGTGAAGTGGCTATAGACTGTGTTCCNGTTGAGTAATAAGGAATTTCAAATAAACCTAGAGGGCCATTCCATATTATCGTTTTTGCTGATTCAATAAGCATTTGAAAATTAATACAAGTTTCTGGGCCTATGTCTAAACCAATATCATTACTTTTAAATGATTTGACAGATTTAACTTCAATAGAATCATAATCGTGAATATCTCGTGCGCAAACAGCATCGACTGGAAATTGAAGATTTACCCCTTTTTTATTAGCCTGTTCTATGATTGCATGCGCTGTGTTAATTTCATCGTATTCAACTAGGGATTTTCCAGTTTCATAGCCTAAGGCCTTTTGAAATGTAAATGACATTGCACCCCCAATCAAAATAGTATCTGCTTTATTTAATAAATGTGTAATTAGATGTATTTTACTGCTGATTTTAGCACCACCAATAATAACCAATAAAGGATTATCAGGATTTTCTAATTGTTTTTTTAAATGATGAAGCTCCCTTTCTATTAAAAAACCATATGCTGATAATGAAAAGAAATCTAGCACACCAACATTAGAAGCATGAGATCTGTGTGCCGTACCAAAAGCATCATTTATATATATATCTGCATGCTTGGAAAGCATTTCACTGAATTCTTTACAATTTTCGATTTCACCTTCGTGAAATCGAAGATTTTCAAGTAGTAAAATTTCTTGTGATTTCATATTTGAGCTAATATTGTAGGCTTCTTCAGATATACAATTATCTACAAACATAATTTCTTTATTTAAAAGATCTTCAAGGTGAAAGGAGATTGCTTCTAAAGAAAAATTATCATTATCATAATTACCATCTGGCCTACCCAAATGAGACATCAATACAACTGATGCGTTTTTATCTAGGCAATATTTTATAGTTTCAAGACTTTGCTTAATTCTAAAATCATTTTTTACTTCACCGTTTTCTAATGGTACGTTATAATCAACTCTGATTAAAACTTTTTTATTATACAAATCTATGTTTTCAATAAATTTCATTAAACTAAAAACCTTTCATCTATATCATTAAGATTAACTGATACAATTTTTGATATTCCTTTTTGCTGCTGAGTCACTCCATAGAGATAATCTGAAGCTTCCATAGTTAATTTATTATGAGTTACAATAATAAATTGGCTGTTCGTTGAAAACTGTTTAATGACTTCATTGAATCTTTTAATATTAATATCATCTAAGGGCGCATCTACCTCATCTAATATACAAAAGGGACTTGGCTTGACGAGATATATCGCAAAAAGTAAGGAAATTGCAGTTATTGCTTTTTCTCCACCTGATAGCATCCTGAGACTTTGAGATGATTTTCCTGGAGGAGTAGCCTTTATAATAATTTCAGCATCTAAAACATCATCACCTTTTAATTCTATCGATGCTTCTCCTCCTTGATAAAACATATTATATGTTTTAGAAAAATTCTTCTGTATTTCTTTGAAAGTTGAAGTAAATAACTTTCTAGCTTCTTTATCAAGGCTACTTATAGTTTCTTGAAGATATGTTTCAGATTCTACTAAATCATTATATTGATTATTCAAAAAATCGAATCTTTCAATTTCTGCCTGATGCTGAGAATCTACATCCATATTAATAGGGCCTATTCTATCAATAGATAATTTGATTTTATTAATATTATTTGATATTTCTTCAATGTTAAAACTATTGAATTTTTCAACAGATTCTTTTGATATATTTTGACCTGAAATCTCACTTAGTGAATTTTTATGAATGCTTATTTCTGAATTAATTTTTTCAATTTTAATATTTAGATCATTTAAATTATCTTTACTAGAATCAGTAACTTTTCGTTTTTCTTTAATTTCTAATTGTAAAGATTGAAAAGTTTGATATTCTTTTGAATATGAATTTTGCAGTGAGCCAACTTCTTTATTTAAAGATTTTTCTTTTTTATAGAACTCTTTCAATTCTTTCTTAAGCAGATTATTTGATTTTACTAAGTTTTTTATTAGTGTTTTAGACTTATCGACATCTTCTTTGTACCTAGTAATTTCATTAGATATTTCTTTCTCATTTTGCTTGTAATCATTGATTCTATTATTAATAGAGTTTTTATTATTTATTATCTCAATTAAATTAATTTTACTACGTTCTAATTTTTGTCTACTTTCAAGAATTTTATTTTTAGCTTTTGACGAATCTCTCGATATCTTTATTTTTTCTCTATCAAGGTCTTTTAATTCTTTATTAAGATTAGTAGCTTGTTGGTTTAGCTCTTTACTTTTAATTGCAGAACCTATAATTTCCTTTTCTAAAATATTTAGATTAACATTAATTGCTCTTTGCTTATTATCATGCTCTTTAATCAAAAATTTATACTTTTCTATTTCAATCTTAATATCTCCCAAACTAATCTCATTAATTTTANTTAATTCTTTGATTTTTAAAGATGAACTTATTAAACGATTTTTCTTATCGTTCTCTTTTGAAATTTCTTTATCTAATTTTATGAGATCAACTTTAGAAATTTTGTTGATTTTCTGTTCAATTTCTAAAATTTCATGTTTTGTATACATGGCCGACTCATACTTATTTGGATTTACTCTTAAAATACCATTAGATAAAATTTTACTTGAATCTGAAAAGATAAAGTTATTTTTTTTGTTGGTGGATATTTCTGATTCTTTCAATATTCTAAAATCACCAATTAGATTATAAAGAAAATCAGCTAATTTTGGTGAGAATTCGATTTTCGCTAGAAGAGTATCAGTTGAGATCTTTTTTTTGCTNTTTGGGATCTGATCTAATATTATAAAATTAAATGACATTTTTTTGCTTTGATAAAAATCAACAATCTGTTTTGCCTCAGATAATTTATTAATAACTAGGTAATCAGAAAACTTTCCTATAGCCATTGATAGAGGTTCAACAAGATTCTTTGGACATGAAATGAGGTCTTCTAATCTTCCTAATATAAATTTCCTATAGTTGTCTTGTTTTTTTATAATGTATTCATTGCCGTTTGAGGCGCCATCTTTAGAGGTAATCAACTTATTGTAGAAATCTAATTTATTTTTATATTTTAATAAGTCCTTAGATAGTTTGTTTTTATGATTCTCTAAACTAATTAAGTTCTGTTCAATTTTTGATATACTGCTTTCATTTTTTACTAATTCATTTGAGTTTTTATCCTTGTCTTTTTTTTCACTAGACAAATTAATTTTTAATTTATCTAGTGATATCTTACTCTCATTATAAAGTTTTTGAGCTTCCTGTACTTCATTTCTATGGTTCTTAATAAGATTTTTATTATGGCTAATTAGTCTTTCATTACTATCAATATTATTTTTAATTAAATTTATTTTATTAATTATCTGTGAGTGCTGATCCTGAAAACTAGTTATCTTTTTCTCAATCAAATCAGATTCTACACAAAGTTTTTGAAAATTTTCATCTAACTTATTATAATCAAATTGTTTTTTATCTATTTTAGGGATGAGTTGAGAAATCTTTTTTTCCATAGATTTGATTTCGATCTGAATTGCAGACAATTGCGCAGTTTTTGTAGTAATTTCTTTGTTTGATTGATCAATTCGATTATTAGAATGACCTACCTGCTCTGTAGCAACAATAATATCTTGATTGATTTTGATTATATTATCTTCAATTTCTTTTATATTCTTTTGAAACAATTCCATTTTTAATCGAGTTTTTTCAAATTTATTTTGAGCCTCGTCNAGTTTTTTTTCTTTTTTAGATAGATCTGTAAGTAAAACATCTTTTGAGTTTATCATGCTTTTTCGAGATTCAATAAGTGGATTTAATTTCTCATCGAGTAAGTCAATTGATTTTTTATGTAATAATATCTCTGATGCTAATAAATCTTCGGTTAAAACTTTATGTCTTTCGTATCTTTTCATTTGTAATTTTAATTTTTTTACATTTGTTTCAACTTCAGACATAATATCATATATTCTCTCCATATCTGATTTTGTTGAAATAAGTCTTCTTGTTGATGCTGCCCTTTGTTTGTTATAGTTATTAATTCCAGAAGCTTCATCAATCATTGTTCTTCTATCTGTAGGATTTTGAGATAAAATAGATTCAATCATTTTTAATTCTATTACTGAATATGCACCACTACTCATACCTGTATCAACAAACATTTCATGAATATCCTTTAGGCGACATTGGTTCTTATTAATATAATATTCACTATCACCGTTCCTGAAATATCTTCTTGTAATTTCTAAGGTTTCATATTCAATAGGAAGAAGCTCCTTATTGTTCTCTATGGTTAGTGTTGCCTCGCAAAAGTTTAGTGGTTTTTTTTTCTTGGTTCCGTTAAAAATAACCTCTTCCATTTTAGTNGACCTTAANGTNGAAGCNTTTTGTTCACCTAGNACCCATCTAATNGCATCAACAATATTTGTTTTGCCACANCCNTTNGGACCNACAATNGAAGTGACTCCATCAGTAAAATTAAGCTCTGTTTTTTCAGGAAATGATTTAAATCCTTGAATTTTCAATTTTGATAAAAACATAGTTTTATTTTATCCTGGAGGCCATAAAAGTTTACGACCTCCAATTAAATGAAGATG
>PCDA01000011.1 GCA_002591605.1 Fidelibacterota bacterium | reverse complement strand
GATAATGAAACGTTATCTCCATCTTGATTTGGAAGTAAAAATTCTGGTGCTTGATCCCCGACTTTTAACATAAATACCCTTTTATTTTATAAAACAAAAGTATTATAATTGACTGTTCTTTAATTTACACAAAACAAAAGTAGGTAGTAATGAAAATTTTAATATATAGTGCAAGTTGGTGCGCTCCATGCAAGTTTGCAAAGAAACTTTTAGATGATTTGAACTTATCATATGAAGAAATTGATATTGAAAAAAATAATATATCACGAGAACAGCTGCTAGAAATTACGGGAGGGCATACAGTTCCGCAAATCCAAATTAATGAAAAATATATTGGAGGTTACTCAGAGTTAATGCAATTAAATCAATCTGGAAAACTAAAGGAAATTATATCAAATGGAAATTAATGATGAGATAATGCACTATTGTGCAACACATTCATCTCCTGATGAAAAAATTCTCAAAGATTTAACAAAATATACATTTAATGAAATTGAAGCAGCGAATATGATTTCAGGAAATATGGTTGGTAATCTTTTATACATCTTATGTAAATCAATTAATGCTAAGAAAGTTCTAGATGTTGGTATGTTTACTGGATATAGCGCAATAAAGATGGCTAGTGCATTGCCAAAAAATGGCGAGGTGCATACATTTGAATTAGCAGAAAATCATATAAGAATAGCAAGTAAATTTTTTAATGATTCTCCATATGAAAACATTACAATTCATGAAGGTAAAGCAGTGAAAAATTTAGAGATGCTAGAAAATGATTCATTTGACTTTGCATTTATCGATGCAGACAAAGTGAATTATATAGAATACTATAAACGATGTATGATGCTGATTAAGTCAGGTGGAATCATTGTTTTAGATAATATGTTATGGAGTGGAAACGTATTAGATCCTCAAGATGATGATTCTAAAGCATTAAATGAAGCTGCAGAATATATTAATAATGATAATAGGGTTTTTAATCATATGCTCACTATAAGAGATGGGTTAATGGTTTGTATTAAAAATGGATAATTTAAAAGATAAAAAAATACTTCTTTGCGTCACAGGATCTATAGCTGCATTTAAGGCATGTGAATTTATTCGTTTACTTCGCAAACAAGGATGCAGTGTTAAAGTAGTGATGAGTAATTCAGCGCAAGATTTCATTGGCAAACTTAGCCTCGCTGCGCTTAGTGATAATGAAGTATTAACAGAATCAAATCAAAGTGGACTTGAACACGTAAAATTTGCTATAGAATATGATGCTGTCGTGGTTCTACCTGCTACCGCGAATATTCTATGTAAAGCTGGATCTGGAATTGCTGATGACATTATATCAACCATATTGTCAATATGTGAGCAACCAAAATTGTTTGTCCCAGCAATGAATTTTAGAATGTGGCAAAGCGAAGCAACACAACAGGCTGTTGAAAACCTGAAAGATCAGAATTGTATAATTATGCAACCAGAAGAAGGAGCATTAGCTAGCCTACACAAAGGTGAGGGGCGACTACCAGATCTACATGAAGTGATTAATGAGTTAAGACAAATCCTCGATATTAAAACGCCTTTAAAAAATAAAAAAATTTTAATTTCTGCAGGTCCCACTCGAGAGAATATAGATCCAGTTAGATTTATATCAAATAGATCTAGTGGTAAAATGGGATATGCAATTGCTAAGGAAGCTCGTAATATGGGTGCAAATGTGCAGTTAGTATCGGGGCCTGTATCATTAGAATCCCCTGCTGAGGTGAATGTAGTGAATATTGAAACNGGTCAACAAATGCATGATGAAATGAGTAAACATCTTGATTCAGATATAATTATAATGTGTGCAGCAGTATCTGATTATAAAGTAGANGATNTAGCNAACGAAAAAATTAAAAGTACCAAATCTTCTATTTCTCTTGATTTACATCCTACAACAGATATTATTAAATCATTAGCAAAAAATACAGATGCAACAATCGTAGCTTTTGCGNTGGAAACATCTGAAGGAAAAAAGAATGCTCTTAAAAAATTAAAGGATAAAGGGGCTGATATTATTGTGTTAAATCATCCATCGGAAGATGGCTGTGGNATTGATAGTAATTTTAATAAAGTCAGTATTTTATCAACCGATAGCAACTCTTACGAAATAACAAAAAATCGTAAAGATAGAGTNGCNAAACANATTCTAGAATTTATAATTANTAGGCAAGATTAAGTATCACTGGTCGATGATCTGATACTAAGAAGTCATACTGCTCTAAATTCATAAAATCTAAATCTACCATAGGGACAAAAATTGATGTTTCTGGATTATCTAAAGCTCCAATAAGGTTAGAAGTCAATAAAATATGATCAATATGACTGGGGTATGATGGATATGACCAATAATCTGACAATCCCTCTGCAATTTCCATATCAGCAAATTTAAAACTTGGATCCTCTATCAAATCATAAAACACATTATCAGAATCATCATCGGTTAGCTCATCATTAAGATCTCCCAAAAAAATTACATTTTTATTGGTATTTGAGTAATTCTGTTGAATTACCTGACTTGAAAGTAATCTTCGATAATTCTCGTCGTAGGTACTGAAACAATCATCGCTGCAATTAGTAGTACAATCACTGGCTTCTAGATAGCGTTTCTCATCAGCGTCACATTCATATAATAAATCTGTTTCAATCGTTCTATCTCCACAACATTTAAAATGGTTATTAATGATATATAAATCTTCACCATGCCAACTCATATGAAGACCAAGTGGATCTCTTACAAAAACATAACCTACGTCCAGCCCATTAATGGTTGAAACATTTATGGAATCTACCATATTAAAATATCCAACATAATCTAGGAGTGAATTTTCCTTATATAAAAATGCAAGGCTTGCAAAGGAATTATTGCCTAATATGAAGTTATAATCTGTTAATTCATTTTTCAATAGATTGATACCTTCATTATTTATGTCATCTGGCATTTCCTGTAATGCAACAATATCAGGATTGTATTGTTTGATAATTCTTGACACATGATGAATGGTCTCAAGACCTGATTTAGGGAAATTTTCAATATTCCATGTCATTAAGGAAAGAGATGTACATGGCGTATCACTAATCTCAATATCAATTGATCCACCATCAGAATCTGAAAAAACAAATTCTGACATACAATCAATATTTACTTCACCTTCAAGAGATGCTAAAACTCCACTACCTTCAGGTATGCTATTTCCAGAAAAAGAAAAACCAAGCGCTGCTGATCCACTTGAACTTAATGTGAAATTATTATCGGCAGCATCTCCACCTGAAATATTTAAAATACATCCATTGTGATTGAATTGAAATCCAGCGATAGGTATATCAGTATTATATTTTAAATCATTTCCATCAAGATAAATACAAATACCATTTGGATTTTCTGAGCCTAATATATTTTCCTGCTTCTTTGTACAAGAATTAATAGATAAAATTAGTACAATTATAATTAGGAAATTTTTTGATATTTTGGACATATACATTCTTATTCTTATAATACGTTACATATAATTTAATGAATTTATCATGATACGCAAATCCTCTATATTAATTACAGGTGCAGGTGGTGAGGTTGGTTCTCAGCTAATTAATCATTTTGCACATCAAAAAAATACAAATATTGTCACATTAGATTTGCATCCAATAAGGTCTGATAAAGTTTCTGATCAAATTACAGGTAATATTTTAGATCAGAGTTTGTTGGAGCAAATTAATTTAGAATTTGAAATCACGGAAATTTATCATCTTGCAGCTATACTAAGTACTCGTGCAGAATTATCACCTAAAAGTGCGCATGATGTAAATGTTAATGGTTCAATAAATCTTTTAGAGCTTGCACTGAAACAATCTAGAAGTCAAAATAAACCAGTTAAATTTTTTTTCCCAAGCTCAATAGCAGTCTATGGTTTAAAAGAAAGAATTAGCACTTGCTCTGAAAATGACTACTTAAATCCTATTACAGTCTATGGGACAAATAAACTATATATAGAAAAATTAGGTTTGTATTATTCATCGAATTACGAACAATTATCTGAAAATAGAACATTTATCGATTTCCGTAGTCTTCGATTTCCTGGTTTAATTAGTTCAACAACTATTCCATCGGGAGGAACAAGTGACTTCATTCCTGAAATGTGGCATAATATAAAAAATAATGGACACTATGAATGTTTTGTGAATAAAGATTCTCGATTACCGTTTATGGCGATGCCTGATGCAATTAAATCCATAACAGATTTAATGAAACAAGAAGAGGATACAATTAAATCAAGGATATATAATGTGACATCATTTAATCCATCTGCATTAGAATTTTTTAATTCTGTTCAAAATATTTATCCTCAAGCAAAATTATCATATAATATCAACAAAATAAGACAAAAGATTGTGGATAGCTGGCCAGATAATATTGATGATTCTTTGGCAATGAAAGAGTGGGATTGGAATCCAAATTATAATCTCAATGATACAATTAATAACTATTTAGTTAAGTAGGTACAAGAAATGAAAAAAATTGAAAATCTATTATCCAATGAATTAAAAAATATACATGATTCAGGTTTGTATAAAGATGAAAGACAGATAGAATCAGCACAGTCTTCAAAAATTATGGTAAAAGGTAAGGAGGTCGTAAACTTTTGTGCCAATAATTATCTTGGCTTATCTAGTCATCCTAAAATTATTGAATCAGCTAAAATGGCATTAGATAGATGGGGATTTGGATTAAGTTCTGTTAGATTTATATGTGGAACGCAAAATATTCATAAAGAACTTGAATTAAAAATATCACAATTTCTATCAAAAGATGATACTATTTTATATACATCATGCTTTGATGCAAATGGAGGATTATTTGAAACTCTATTTAATAATGAAGATATTATTATTTCTGATGCACTAAATCACGCCAGTATTATAGATGGAGTAAGATTATGTAAAGCTAAAAGGGCAGTGTATGAAAATAGTAATATGAATCAATTAGAAACAATTCTCAAAGAAAATCAAGATTCTAGGCAACGAATTATTACTACTGACGGTGTTTTTTCAATGGATGGTTATATAGCAAAATTAGATGAAATTTGTAGTTTGGCCCAAAAATATAATGCACTTGTACATGTAGATGATTCTCATGCAACTGGTTTTGTTGGCGATACCGGACGCGGATCTATTGAATATAACAATGTAATTAATCAAGTTGATATTATTACATCAACGTTTGGTAAAGCATTAGGTGGAGCGTCAGGTGGATTTACTTCTGCATCTAAAAATATTATAGATATTTTACGNCAAAGATCNCGNCCNTATCTATTTAGTAATTCNCTTGCACCNNCAATTGTACATGCNTCAATAACAGCAATTGATTTAATTGAAAATGATTATAGTNTACTTGANACNCTAAAAAAGAATACAGCTTACTTTCGTAAAGAAATTGAATCTATTGGATTTACAATNAAATCTGGTGATCATCCNATTGTACCAATTATGNTGGGAGATGCTAAACTNTCTCAACAATTATCACNNCAAATGCTAGNAATGGGAATATATGTTATTGGATTTTCATTTCCTGTNGTTCCAAAAAATCAAGCACGNATAAGAGTACAAATTAGTGCNGGACATTCAAAAGAACAAATTGATAGGGCACTNAATTCATTTGANGAGTGTGGNAANAAGCTTAATATTATTTAATATTAATTGTTAGTGAGGTCCCAACTATAAANCCATAATCTTTATGATACTGNNTTCCACAATNAAATTGATAGGGATTNAAATTAATATCNATTCCAAATGAGANNTTATCAAAAATAGNTTTATTAATNNNNGAATCTTCGCTNAGTANATANAATGATTTCGCNATGTATAAATCTATAATCTNTTTTATCTGNGTTTTTGTNGATATNATAANTTCATCNNTATAATCATTNANAANAACNTAATTAAATNCNATACTATTACCNNGTTGNNNCATATTNANTTCTAATCCAAATGAAATATGTGGAGAATAATCNATGTCNACATTTGAGTAACTNTNTATAGTTCTTATCATATTTTCAATNGCTAAGCTAGTAATATANTTATTNTCNTTANCTGATTTTTGAATACCTATTCCNTGAACTAAANTTTGATTGATATAATTGCCAATTTTNGATTGCGAATATCCTAATGANGAGCCAANGNAAAAATTATTTTCATATNNCCTAACAATTGCTAACTCNAGCANNTTNTCAGATGCTATAAATGAATCNCCATCACTNTTTTGNAGTTTACCATAATTGATATTTGATAAATTGGATTGAATAAAATAATCATTATAAATGAATCCATANGATAACTTNCCAGNCAATATATTTGCAGGNAATTGTATTAAAGATAATCTATAATAATNATTNTNTTNTCTATCNGNNACATCTTTNATAAAATNATTACTATTCATNACAGANAAATCATTNATATCTCTNGNTATAGNGCTAATCTGATTTGAATAACCTAGCGATAAAATTAATATTAAAAAGATGTACATCATGTATAATTATAGCATGTTTATTGGATCAATATCCATTTTTATATTTACATTTTTATATTTCTTCTCAAGTAATTGTGTTCCAAATTTTCTTTCAAAAAAATTTTGAATATGAAGTGGATCATCTTTTTTAACTGCAATTAATGAATTTATTCTCCATTGATTTTTAATTTTTGAAATTGGNGCCTCTGATGGTCCTAAAACTTTAAATGNTTTATTTTTNTNAAATANNTTTGTNACACTATCNGCAATCTGATTAACTTTTTCAATATCTTCACCACTAAAAATTAATCTACAAATGCGAAAGAANGGTGGATATTNTAATTCATTACGTTCTGCTAAGTTAGATGCNTAAAATGTTTTATGNTTTGATTTTATNGCATTTAAAAGGTTTGCATCATCAGGATTAAATGTTTGAATTATAGCTTTTCCTTGATTATTTCGTCTTCCTGATCTTCCAATAACCTGAGAAATGATTTGAAATGTTTTCTCACCTGATCTAAAATCAGGAATAAACATTCCATAGTCAGCATTTACTACACCTACTAAATCAACATCATTAAAATCTAAACCTTTAGAAATCATTTGAGTGCCAATTAAAATATTTATTTTACCTGATGAAAAATCTTTTAATATAGATGAAAGATTTGATTTTTTTTGTAATGTATCTGAATCTAATCTCGAAATAACTGCATTAGGAAACTTCTTTTTTACTATTTCATATATCTTTTCAGTGCCATATCCATTCAGGACATAATTATCAAATTTTTTATCAATTTTATCATAATCTTCATTATAGTCACAATAATGACATAATAATTTTTGAAAACTTTTATGAAGTGACATAGGTACATTACATGACTTGCATACTATAGGACCTTGCAATTCTTTTGAAAAAACTGTACTTGCATATCCACGTCTATTGTTTAATAAAATAACCTGTTTGTTGTTATTAAGTGTTTCTTTAATACTTTCCTCTAAATCATCGCTAATAATAGCATGCTCATCACTATCGATATTTTTAATCATATCAACTACTTTAACAATCGGATCCTTGGATTTGTAGTATCTTTCTTTTAATTCGATATATTGAGATTTACCAATTAATGTATTATAATAGCTTTCTATAGATGGAGTAGCACTCGTTAATACTGTAGGACATTGTGAATATTTTGATCTAATAAGTGCAATATCACGTGCGTTATAATATGGCTTTGGAGAATCTTGTTTATAGGAATGGTCTTGCTCTTCATCAATAACAATTAATCCAATATTTGGCATAGGAGTAAAAATACTACTACGAGCCCCAATAATAATTTTATTTTCTCCTAATAAAATTTTTTTTATGGTTTGTTGCTTTTCTTTATTCGTCATTTTACTATGCCACATAGCAATATGATTACCAAAATATTGAATGAATCGCTTTTGCATTTGTGCTGTTAAAATAATTTCAGGAATTAAAATCATTACATTTTTACCAGACCTAATTGCTTCCTGTGCAAGCTTTACATATATTTCTGTTTTACCACTTCCGGGAATTCCATGTATTAAAAAGTTTTTATTAATAGATTTTTTTATACTTGGAAGTATTGTATTAAAAATCTCATTTTGTATTTTAGATAATGTAATATTTGTTTTCTCAGAATGTATCTTACCTACATTATCCTCTAAATATATTTTTTTTATCAATTGCTTTTTTTCAAGTGCATTTATTGTGTAATAAGGATTTGGTACGATATCTTTAATGATACTAGCAAGAACAGATTTTTTTTCTGAGAATAAAAAGTCCATTACTTTTTTTTGATTTTTTGAGAGCTTCAAAATATTAATATCAATATTACTATTTAATTCAATATATAATATTTTTTGAGGATTATAATCTTTATAATATATACTTGGTAATGCTGATTTTATACACAAGCCTAGAGGTGCAATATAATACTTTGACATCCAAATTATAGTCTTCCATAAATCTTTAGGTATACTAGGATGACCTTCATATAATGAATCAATCTCATTTATCTTTCCTTTATAGTTAGAAAAATTAGATTTAGATACAATATATCCTATTTGTATTTTATTTTTAAATGGTGCATTGACAGCCATGCCAATACCCACGTTAGATATTAAATTTTGAGGGATTTTGTATGTAAAAGATCTAAAACTAGCTATAGAGAAAACTACTTCTGCATACATCTATTAAATTATTCAGCTACAACTTTTAATTTAACTTTAGCAGAAATATCATCACCAAAGTCAACAATAGCAGAGTAGTTACCCAACGATTTAATAGTATCTTCAACTGAAATATATTTTTTATCTACTTTAAAGCCTTTTTCCTCTAATGAATCAGATATCATTTGGGTGGTTACAGAGCCAAATAATTTATCATCCTCACCTGCTTTTAAAGCAAATGTTAACTTGATTGTATTTAATTTTTTTGCTATGATCTCTAGACTTTCTTTAGATTTTGCTTCTTTAATAGCTTTTTGCTCAATCTCTTGCATTGTTGCATTTATCATAGAAGGAGTTGCTAAAACACCAAAACCTTGAGGTATCAAATAATTTCTTCCATAACCTGCTTTAACATTAACAATATCTCCAGCTTTTCCTAGAGACTCTACTGTTTGTTTTAAAATAATTTTCATTATAAATATCTCCTAAATTGTATCAATTACGTGGATCGTGAACGTAAGGTAATAACGCGATATTACGCGCTTTTTTAATCTCCTTGGTTAGCATTCTTTGATACTTAGCAGAAACGCCTGTGACAAAGCCTGGAATAATTTTACCTTGTTCTGTAATAAACTTTCTTAAAAACTTATAATCCTTATAATTAATTTTACTTATTAATTTAGGATCTTCCTTGAATGGACATATTTTTTTATTATTCGTTAGAGCCATCTTCATCCTCACTTGTTAATTCTTCATTATTTTCTTTTTTTGAATCATCTTCAGATACTTCTGGTTCGTTAGATTCATCAGATTCTACTTCTGATTCCTTAGATACTTCTGTTGGTTCGCTTTTTGATTCTTCAGAAGGTTCTTCTGGAGCACTTTCTTTAGTCTCAACCTCACTATTAGTATCTGAAGAAGCTTTAGTTCCTAATATTTGTTCATCTAAAGTTCTTCCATCTTTAATTAGATTTGATTCTTCTATTCTACTTGTTAAATAAGACAATACGTCTGGATTATGCTCTAATTCACTATTAATTTTATTAATATTACTACCATTTGAATGTAGTTGCACTAAAACATATGAGCCATATTGTTGCTTATCAATTAAATAGGCTAATTTTTTCTTACCCCATACATCTGTAGATAATATTTTAATATCTTTACTCTCAATCATTTTTTGAATTGACAGGATGATATCTTTTAATCTTCCAGACTCTAATGCTGGATGAACAATATACAGTGTTTCATAATAATTCATTAATTATTCTCCTAGTTATGATACAATTTTTAATAGTGGAGCAATAACAAGTGCAACCACTGAAATTAATTTGATTAAAATATTCAACGATGGTCCTGATGTATCCTTAAATGGATCACCAACCGTATCACCAACAACNGCTGCTTTATGTGCATCTGTTCCTTTNCCGCCTTGTTCTTCAATCATTTTCTTAGCATTATCCCACGCNCCACCTGAATTTGATTGNAAGATAGCCATTAANACACCTGTTACNGTTACACCTGCTAAAAGACCACCTAACATTTCTGCACCACCAGGAGAAAAACCTACTGCTACAGGAACTATAACGGCCAATAANCCAGGAAGAACCATTTCNCTNATAGATGCTTTNGTNGAAATATCTACACATTTATCATATTCAGCTTTTCCNTCNGCNGCATCAAAAATCTTTCTATCNTCATCAGATGCATTNCTCATATCTGCATTATTTTTNTTCATNACTTCTAATGCNGCTTTCAATTCAGGNATATCAGCAAATTGNCTTCTNACTTCTGTAATCATATCCATTGCTGCTCTACCNACTGCATTCATTGACANTGCAGAAAAAACAAATGGAAGCATTCCACCAATTAATAATCCACCCATTACCATGGGATTTGCAATGTTAATTCCTTCAAGACCTGATTGTTGCATGAAAGCTGCAAATAATGCAAGTGCAGTTAATGCAGCTGATGCAATCGCAAAACCTTTTCCAATAGCTGCAGTGGTGTTACCTACTGCATCTAGCTTATCAGTTCTTTCACGAACTTCAGCTGGAAGTTCTGACATTTCTGCAATACCTCCAGCATTATCAGAAATAGGACCATATGCGTCCACAGCCAATTGTATTCCTGTATTAGCCAACATTCCAACAGCAGCTATGGCGATACCATATAAACCTGCATAGTAATGTGCAACCAGCATTGCCGCTGTAATTAATATAATTGGTATAGCAGTGGACATCATTCCAACTCCTAAACCAGCGATTATATTAGTAGCAGAACCTGTTTCTGACTGCTCAACAATTGATGTTACGGGCTTTGTACCAGTTCCTGTGTAGTACTCTGTAATTTTACCTACTCCAAGCCCTGCAATTAGACCAGCAATCGTTGCCCAAAAAACTCCCATAGAAGTATACGAGATACCATTATAAATCCATGTTGCTGGCAATAAATCGTTAATGATGAAATAAGATGCAACTACCATTAGAAAAGCAGATAGGAATTCTCCAGTGTTTAATGCTTTATGTGGACTACCACCTTCTTTAACTTTTACAAAGAATGTACCAAAAATTGACATAATGATTCCTGTAGCAGATAGGAATAAAGGAAGCAATACTGCATTCATTCCTACATTGTCTGATAACATAAATGCAGAACCTAAAACCATCGTTGCAATGATTGAACCAACATAAGATTCAAATAAATCGGCACCCATTCCCGCAACATCACCTACATTATCACCCACATTATCAGCAATAGTAGCTGGGTTAAGAGGATGATCCTCAGGAATACCAGCTTCAACTTTTCCTACTAAATCAGCACCAACATCAGCTGCTTTAGTATAAATACCTCCGCCAACTCTTGCAAATAATGCAATTGAAGATGCGCCTAAAGAAAATCCTGATAATACATTTAATACCGTGGTCATATTATCAAATTGAGAATTATAAAATAAAAATAATGATGAAAGACCCAGCACTCCTAAACCAACAACACCTAATCCCATCACTGAACCACCTGCAAATGCAACTTCAAGGCCCTGTCCAAGAGATGTTCTGGCAGCATTGGTAGTACGCACATTAGCTTTTGTAGCTACTACCATACCAACAAACCCTGCTAACCCTGAACAGATTGCACCTACAATAAATGATAGCGCAACTAAAGCATGACCATCAGTTTCATTCTGACCCTTAAAAAATAATAGTATAGCAACAGCTAATACAAAAATTGAAAGCATTCTATATTCGGCTTTCAAAAATGCCATTGCTCCTTTTTGAATGTTATTTGCAATAAATTGCATTTTTTCATCTCCTGGATCTTGTTTTGTAACCCATGAGTTTTTATAAAACACAAATAATAATGCGATAATACCAAAAATTGGTAAATAATTCATTAGACCTTCAAACATTTATTTTTCTCCTTTAATCAATTAAATTGATTCATTGTTTCTACGATACCATTTTTTAAATAATATTCAATAGCTTCTACTGATTCGGTAATTACTGATTCAATATCTTGATGATATTGTTTTGGAAAGGGCTTTAACACAAATTGCTCAGATGGTCTCATATTATATCCATCTAAAGCAATGCCTAATTTCAATCTATCAAATTTATCTGTTTTCAGTTGATAAATAATTGATTCAATTCCCCTGTGCCCCCCAGAACGACCATTACTTTTAAATCTAATGGTTCCAAGAGGTAAATCAATATCGTCATAGATGATGATTACATCGTTTTGATTATAATGCTTACATAATGATTTAATTGCTAAGCCACTATTATTCATAAATGTTGTAGGCTTTGCAAAAATTACATCTTTTTGTTTTGCATAAAGATAATCACCATAACCAGACTGCCATTTCAAAGAACTTTTTTCTACTAACTTATCTAACACCCAGAAACCAAAATTATGTTTTGTCAATCTATATTTTGATCCTGGATTTCCTAGTCCAACAACTAACATAAAATATTTTAAGATTCAGCGCCTTCCGAACTATCATCCGAGCCCTGATCTGCGGCAGCCTCTGCATCAGAATCACCAGTCGCCTCATCAGTACCTTCTGTCTCATCTACAACAGTAGTTTCTTCTACTACAACATGTGTTACTGACATCAATGTTGAATCTGCCATTGTTACCAATTTAAATTTGTCACCTAAATCAACATCGCCTGCCTGAATATTTTCTCCTATTGAAATATTAGATATATCAACTTCAATGTTTTCTGGAATATCAGATGGTAAACACGATATTTCTATCTCATTTAGATTAGTTACCACAACCCCACCTTCAGTTACACCCAATGGTGTTCCTACATAAACAATTGGAATTTTAATAGATATAGGTTTATTCATATCAACACCATATAAGTCAATATGAATAATTTGTTCAGTCACAGGATGATACTGGACAGATTTAAAAACAACATTTTGTTCTTTGCCACCAACATTTACTGTGAAAATATTAGCACCAGATTGAATCGCATTTTTTATTTCATTATTTGAAATTTGAAATAATATATTACTTCCATCATATGAATAGTAAACCCCAGGTATTTTCATGTCCTGTCGTAACTGTCTAAGATCTTTATTGCCCTTAAGATCTCTTTTCTCAACTGTCAATTTAAATTGCTTTGCCATTATAATGTTCCTTTGTTCATCTAATTTATGTAAACATGGAACTTAATGAAGTTCCATCTGTTACGTGTTTAATCGCCTCCGCAAATACATGTGCTACCGAAATGATTTCTAACTTATCAAACTTCTTGTTTTCAGGTATATCAATTGTATTGCATACTATTACTTTATTTATTGGTGAATCCGATAATCTTCTTATTGACTCACCAGATAAAACAGGGTGTGTTCCAACTGCAGTTACCGAACTTGCTCCTTTGTTCATTGCTGTTTCAGCTGCATTACATATAGTACCTGCTGTATCAATCATATCATCAATAATAATTACATGCTTATCTTTTAACTCTCCAACGATATGAGCTACTTTTGCTTCATTTGGCTTTGGTCTACGTTTATCAATCAATGCAAATCCTACACCTAATCTTTTTGCATAAGATTGACTGATTTTTGCACTTCCAACATCAGGAGCTAAAACAACACCATTCTCAAAATTTAAATTAAATTCTTTTAGTCTATCGAAAAGAGCCATACTAGAATACAAGTGGTCAAATGGTGTATTTATAAAACCTTGAATTTGAGGTGAATGTAAATCCATTGCCATGATTCGATTAATACCAACAACATTCATTAAATCAAGTAACACTCTTGCTGAAATCGGAACCCTTGGTTCATCTTTTCTATCTTGACGAGCATAGCCAAAATAAGGTACAACGGCTATAACTCTGTTAGCTGAAGCTCTGCGAGCAGCATCAAGCATAAAAAGTAATTCTAAGACGTTAGAGGATGGTGGGTTTGTTGATTGAATAATAAAAACATCTTCATTTCTAATATTTTCTTCAAAAGCTACCCGTAACTCTCCATCGCTAAAATTATATAGCTGTAACTTACCTAAAGTTGTACCTAAACAACTTGCGATCTCAGATGCTAATGGATTATTTGCTCTTCCACTAAATATTTTCATGCTGGGGGACAGGGAGTCGAACCCCAACTCCATGGACCAAAACCATGTGTACTGCCATTATACGATCCCCCATAAAAAACAATTATATAGGAAGTGCTATATAGGTTTGGAAATCTTTGAATTGGTTACGCGCAATGGTAACTGATTCAAGGCTATCATAAACACCAAACATAGTCGAGCCACTTCCCGACAAACTTGCAAATAAAGTATTTGTTCTTTTTAACATATGCTTTATTTCATTGATTTCTGGATATGTTGATAAAACAACCTTTTCAAAATCATTATTCCAAAGTGAAAAATCTAATTTATCACTAAGGGGCACAAAGTTAGATTCATTTAATTTATTTTCCAAATATTTTTTATATGTACTATATGCCCAAGGTGTTGAGATAGAAATCTGTGGGCATATAATTAAAAAGTGAAATCCATGCATTAAATTTGGAAGTGGGGTTAATTTATCACCTATGCCTTGAGCATATTGCAGCCCACCATTATTAAAAAAAGCAACATCAGCTCCAATTTTTGTAGAAATAGCATGTAATAATTCTTGTTTAGGATTAATGTTAAACAATTGAGACAATCCTTTTAAAATAGTCGAAGCATTACTAGATCCTCCTCCTAAACCACCTCCAACAGGAATTTTTTTATTAATAATTATATTTACTCTTTCTTGAATATTGTATTCTGAAAAAAATATATCAGCGGCTATATGACATAAATTTGTTGAATCCTCAGGTACAGGAATGCCCTTCGATATTATATGAATTTTTTTTGAGTTATTCTTTGATATTTCAATAGTATCATGTAAATCTATTTCTTGCATAATACTAGAAATATCATGGTAACCATCTGATCTTTTATAATTTATTGAAAGTGCTAAATTTAGCTTAGCATTGGATACTAAACTAATCGACATTTAAATCTAAAAATAACTGGATACGATTAACGCATGTTTTTGATCCTAAAATTGAGGCATAGCTACTTATATCTGGACCATGTTCAGCGCCTGTCAATGCTATTCGAATAGGTTTCCATATATTGCCTGAAATAGCATGTTCTGTTTTTATATTATTGATAAGCTCTTTAAAGATATTAGCATTAATATCATCTTGTTTCGATAATACTTCTTTTAACAGATTGAAAAAATCATAGATAGCATCGGAAAAAAGATGATTATCTGAACTAATTTTTATAGGTGAATATACAAAAAATGAGTTGAGCTGATCTTTAAAATCATTAAGAGTTTCAACGCTGTCTTTTAGCAAATCAATCATTTCTATTTTTAAATTCCATTCAGTGGGAACCATCTGATTTATAATATTTAATAAATCCTCTGAATCTGAATTTTTAATATATTGTTGATTAAACCAAATTAATTTTTTTACATCAAATATCGCACCACTGCTTTTAATTCGATCGATAGAAAATGAATCAATTAATTCATCAAAATCATAAATTTCTTTATTATCAGAACCATGCCATCCTAAAAGTGAAACATAGTTAATTAGTGCATCTTTTAAGAATCCTTTTGATTTATAATCTTCAACTGCAACATCACCCTGCCTTTTAGATAATTTTGATTTATCTTTGTTAAGCAATAGTGGAAGATGAACAAGTGTTGGCATCTCCCAATCAAATGCTTGATACAATAGGGCGTGCTTAGGAAGGCTAGCTACCCATTCTTCTCCTCTTATAACATGTGTAATATTCATTAAATGATCATCAATAACACTAGCTAAATGATAGGTTGGAAAACCGTCAGATTTAAGAATTATTTGATCTTGAATGAGACTTAAATCAAATTCAATAGATCCTCTAATAGTATCAGATATTGAAATGAAACCTTTGGAAGGAATTTTTAACCTAACAATATGATTCTCATATTTCATCTTTTCAATCGACTGATCAATATCTAAATCTCTAAATCGCGTATCATATTCTGCTACAATGTCACTGGGTATATTTTTTGATTTAATAGTGTCTAATCTCTCTTTGTTGTAAAAGCATGGATAAGCATTGCCGCTTTTTATTAATTTAATTGTGTATTTATGATAAATATCTAATCGTTCGGATTGAGTATATGGGCCATAATCTCCACTTTTATGTGGTCCCTCATCAAATTCAATGCCTGTCCAAGACAAGGTAGAAATTAAATTTTCAATTGCACCATCAACAAGTCTGGTGCGATCAGTATCTTCAATACGAAGAATTAAATGACCNTTGTTCTGTTTGGCAAATAAATAATTATAAAGTGCAGTTCGCAATCCTCCAATATGAAGGTATCCAGTTGGGCTCGGNGCAAATCTAACTCTTATCATATTGCTTTAATAGGCAAGTAGTCACTACTGCCAAACCCTTTTTTTCACCTATGAAGCCTAAGTGGTCTGTTGTGGTTGCTTTGATTGATAGATTCCAATCAGATGGAAAATTTTCCTTCATTTTTTTAATATGCGGCTTAAGCGTAGGTGTCTGTAAAATGATTGTTGCATCTATATTGATAACTTTCCAACAGTCTTGATTCATTAATAATATGATTTCATCTAGTAATGCTAAACTATCTGCATCTTTGTAACGGTCATCAGATGATGGAAAAAATTCTCCAATATCTCCTTTGTTCATTGCACCTAAAAGTGCATCCATTATGCTATGTGCTAAAACATCTCCATCGCTATGCCCCGCACATCCAGAATGATGCTCAATATGAATACCACCCAATATTAACTTTCGTCCATCAACTAATGGGTGAACATCAACACCATTTCCTATTCTAAAATTGATATCTAACATTAGATTATAAGCATAGAATCACCATAAGAATAAAATCTATATTTTTTCTTAATGGCTTCCTTGTATGCGTGCATAATAAAATCTTTATTGGCATATGCTGATACTAACATCATCAACGTCGACTGCGGTTGATGAAAATTAGTAATTAGCATATCACTCATTTTAAATTCATATGGAGGATATATGAACTTATCTGTCCAACCACTTCTTGGAGTAATTTGAAATCCTGAAACAACTACAGTTTCTAGGGTTCTTACCGTTGATGTTCCAACAGTGATAATTCTGCGATTTTTTTCACGCGAAGTATTAATCAACTCAGCAGTTTCTTTAGGTACAGAGAATGATTCTGAATCCATATGGTGTCTTGTTAAATCTTCAACAAGAATGGGTTTAAATGTACCTAAACCAATATGAAGAGTAATGTAGGTTTGCTTCACACCCTTTCGTTTTAACTTAGTTAATAACTCTTTAGTAAAATGAATACCGGCTGTAGGTGCTGCTACCGAACCCCTTTCGGTCGCATATACTGTTTGATAATTTTCTTTATCTGATGGTATTGGTTTTCTATCAATATATGGAGGAAGGGGAGATGCTCCATTTGCATCAATAAAAGGATATATTGATGGCATATCATAATCAAATCGAATTACTCGGCCACCAGAAACGGTATTATCAATAACATCGCAAATAATTCCTTCTCCAAAAATTAATTTATTTCCAATTCTTACTTTTCGTGCAGGTTTAACCATTGCTTCCCATAAATCATTCGCTAGCTCTCGTAATAAAAATACTTCTACTTTTGCATCTGAACGATCTTTTTTAGCCATTAGCCTAGCAGGATAAACTTTAGTATTGTTCAATACAAGCACATCACCNTTCTGAAAAAATTGATGAATATCAGAAAATTTCATATGTTGAATGGTTTCTTCTTTTTTATTTAATACCATTAATTTGCAATTATCTCGTTTCTTNGCAGGNTGTTTTGCAATTAAATTTTCTGGTATTTCTAAATCAAATTCTGATAATCTTGGTGGTTTTTCTACNGTATAAAAAAACATTNTNACTCCTTAATTTTTATNAAANTATTCTATTGCTTTANTTTGTGCTANCCTTCCACGTGCAGTTCGTTGAATNAAGCCTTCTTTNATTAAGTAAGGTTCATANACTTCTTCAATAGTTTTTGCATCNTCNGATATAGCAACNGATAATGATTCAAGACCTACNGGCCCTCCTTTAAATNTATTNACTAAAGAATCAAGAATCTTNCGATCCATTTCATCTAACCCAAACCCNTCAATACCTAANCNTGACAATGTATCNTTTGCNACTTCAACAGANATNGTACCAGNATTATTAACTTCAGCAAAATCNCGAGCTCGTTTTAAAATACGATTTGCTATACGTGGNGTNCCNCTTGATCTTGATGCAATTTCNGTCGCTGCNTCATTATTNATTTTTATATTTAANAANTNNGCAGANCGAAGTAATATTTTTGTCAATTCATNNGTATNATAGAAATCTAANCTTAAAATCATACCAAANCGATCNCGCATTGGTGAAGTNAGATTTCCTANTCGAGTTGTAGCTCCAATNAGAGTAAAATAATTNAGATTAAGCTGNACNCTTCTNGCATTTGGNCCCTTATCAATCATTATATCAATATTNTAATCTTCCATTGCAGAATATAAATATTCNTCTACAACACTACTTAATCTATGNATCTCGTCAATAAAAAACACNTCAAAATCACTAAAATTAGTTAATATTCCNGCTAAATCTCCNGGTTTATCTAAGATNGGTCCNGAGNTAACCTTGATATTAGCACCTANTTCATTTGCAATAATNCGAGANAATGTAGTTTTTCCNAGTCCTGGNGGNCCAAATAACAAAATNTGATCTAATGATTCTGANCNTTTTTGTGCTGCTTCTATATATACTTTNAANTTNTCTAAGATTTCAGTTTGNCCTATGAANTCACNAAANTTTTGAGGNCGCAAAGATACNTCTTCATGNATTTCNTCCTTNGTNGGATCTGGATTTCTNANTGAATTATTATCTGNGTCTTTAAACGATTCAATCATTATACTNTTAATTTACAATCATATTGCTCTGTTTAAAAGAGCTTATACTNTTTTATTACATNATATCTTTTAAATATTTTGCTGTAAAAGATTNNTTATTNTTTATAATNTCTTTNGTTTNNCCTGAAAAAATTACATTNCCACCTTTATCNCCNCCTTCAANTCCNANNTCAATNATCCAATCNGAATTTTTAACTATATCTAAATTATGCTCAATGACNATAAGTGTATTNCCTCGATCAACTAATTCATTTAAAACCTTNAATAANACTTGAATATCATGNAAATGAAGNCCNGTAGTGGGCTCATCCATNAAATATANTGTTTTTCCAGTACTTACTTTTGATAGTTCAGTAGATAATTTAACNCGTTGAGATTCTCCACCNGANAATGTGGTNGCTCNTTGNCCCAATTTAATATANCCTAAACCAACACGAATNAACATATTNAGATACTTAGAAATTANTTTGTGATTTTTAAAGAANNNAGCNGCTTCATCAATAGATAAATTTAAAATATCAAAAATATTTTTATTNTTATACATGATTTGTAATGTTTCTCTATTNAATCGCTTTCCTTTNCATCCATCACATTGAATNTAGGTATCAGGTAAAAAATGCATCTCAACCTTNATNACACCAACNCCTTGACATTCTTCACACCTACCTCCTTTNACATTAAATGAAAATCTACCNGGTTGATANCCACGAGCTTTAGATTCAGGNANATTGCTAAATAAACTTCTTATATGAGTAAAAAGTCCNGTGTANGTGGCAGGATTTGATCTTGGNGTTTTNCCAATTGGTGATTGATCAATTGAAATNACCTTATCAATATATTCNGTTCCAGAAATTTCAGAAAAAGCTAATGGNCTAGTNTTGCTAGAATATANTTTATTCATAAGTTTTGGNAANANTGTTTGATTAANCANTGTTGATTTNCCTGANCCNGANACACCNGTTACACAAATAAATNTNCCTAANGGAAATTCACANTTTATATTTTTTAAATTNTTTCCNNNNGCACCTTTNATTNATAANNTTTTNCCNAAACCNNTTCNNACNCNTACTTTTATTNGANATNTNTCTTTTNCCAAANANATAATCNGANGTTAATGATTTTTTTTCATTTTTTAATTTTTCTANAGGTCCTGAAAAAATNATNTTNCCNCCNTGTTTTCCTGCTCGAGGNCCTATATCAACNATCCAATCNGCTTGATGCATNATTTCNGAATCATGTTCNACNACAATNACTGTATTNCCTAAATCNCNAAGNTTTATAAGTGTATTAATTAATCTCTGATTNTCTCNTTGATGTANACCAATNGATGGTTCGTCAAGAATATATATTACTCCAGTCAATTGAGTTCCTATTTGCGTAGCTAGTCGAATGCGTTGAGATTCTCCACCCGAAAGAGTGTTGGCAGATCTATGCAATGTCAGATAATCCAGCCCAACATCTAATAAAAAATCCAATCGATCTTTTATCTCCTTAATTATATCATATGAAATTTCTTTTTCTTGTTTAGTAAAATTTATATTTAACAAAAATAATTTAATCTGCTCAGCCGTTAATCGAGTTAATGATATAATATCTAAATCATTAATTACCACAGATAAACTAGATGGGTTGAGTCTATTGCCCTTACATTTATGACAATTATGTTTTGACATATACTTTTCTATCCAATCACGAATGTAACTAGATTTGGTTTGCTTGTATCTACGTTCAAGATTATTTATTACTCCTTCAAAATTCATATTTGAAGATACTTTGTATGATTCAATATCAGGTGTATCGATTGAATTTCCATGCATTATAAATGATCTAATTTGCTTGGGCAGTAATTTCCATGGAGTTGAAAAAGATAATTGATGATCTGAAAACAATTGCTTTAAAACGTGACTTTGAAAAGCATCAGATGATGGTTGTGGACCTATTGGCTCAACACAACCTTCTAAAAAATTTTTATTGATATCGGGAACTAATTTCTTAGGATCAATTGATACAATGGTTCCTAATCCATTGCAATTAGAACATGCACCTGAAGGAGAATTAAATGAAAAATTATGTGGTTCCAGATCTTCGTATGATAAATCACATGTGGCGCAATATTTACTTTCACTAAATAATAGTTCTTCTTTATCTGTACTAATATTCAATAATCCATCGCCAATTTTAAGAGCTAATTCGACAGATTCTGTAATTCTTTGTTTAGATTTCTTATTGATTTTCAGTCTATCAATTAAAACATGTATAGTGTGTTTCTTGTTCTTATTTAATGAAAATTTATCATGTAAATTTTTTATTTCTCCATTAATTTTTACCCTTGTAAAACCTTGTTGACTAATTACTTTGAGTGTTTCCTGGTGCTGTCCTTTTTTATTTTTAATGATAGGGGCTAAAATTATGCACTTTTCATCTTGAGGTAATTTTAATATTTTATCCACGATTTGCTGTACAGTTTGATTAGAAACATCTCCATTGCATTTATAGCATTTTTGTTTCCCAACCCTCGAATAAAGCAATCGAAGATAATCATATATCTCTGTAATAGTCCCAACTGTTGATCGTGGATTTTTGCTTACAGACTTTTGTTGAATTGATATTGCAGGTGATAATCCAAAAATATGATCTACTTTGGGTTTTTTCAATCCTCCTAAAAATTGCCGAGCATATGTTGATAGTGATTCTACATATCTTCTTTGGCCTTCCGAATAAATTGTATCAAATGCTAAAGTTGATTTTCCTGATCCAGAAAGCCCTGTAATCACGATTAATTTGTTTCGTGGTAAATTAACATTTACATTGTTAAGATTATTATCACGAGCTCCAACAACAATAATTTCATCTAAATTATTTTTTTTCATCGACCTTAAAGCTACAAGAAAATTATATGTATTCAAAAGTAATTTAGAGATTCACATATATAGTTATATATTATTAATATGAAAAAATATTTAAAGTACATCCTTGCGTGCATAATGCTAATTATTGTTAGTATAACTTTTAGTAGTACATCATCCGATCCATTTAATAAGCTTAAAACGATTGCTCAGTTAGTACGTATCATATATGATAAATATGTTGAAGAAGTCGACATGAATAAAGTATTAAATGGAGCGTTAACAGGAATGTTAGATGAGCTTGATCCTCATTCGTCCTTTATCCCAGCAGAGGATTTAGAAGGAATTGATGAATTATTCCGAGGCGATTTTGAAGGAATTGGCATAGAATTTAGTTTAATAGATGGATATATAACTGTTATTTCTCCTATTCCCGACACCCCATCTGACCGTGCTGGTATTATATCTGGTGATAAAATTACAAAAATTAATGGTGAATCGGCATATAAAATCACCCAAAAAGATGTAGTGAAAAAATTACGTGGACCAAAAGGAACTAAAGTAATTGTTACTATTGCAAGAATTGGTATGGAAGAAACTTTTGAAACTACATTGGTAAGAGATAAAATCCCTATTAGAAGTGTTGCATCTTCATTTATGCTTGAAGATGAAGTTGGATATATTAAAGTAACTCGATTTGCAGGTACAACTTATAATGAATTTACAGATGCTATATCAAAATTAACGAATAACGGTATGAAAAGATTGTTAATTGATTTGCGAAATAATGGTGGTGGATTATTAGATCAAGCCATAAAGATGGCAGATTTATTTATAGCATCAAATGATACTATCGTATTTACCAAAGGACGAATTGCGGGTTCTAATGATGTTCATCGCGCCAAATATAGCTCAAGAGATTTACAAATTCCTGTTGTAGTACTAATAAATAATGGCTCAGCCAGCGCAAGTGAAATTGTTTCAGGAGCTTTTCAAGATTTAGATCGTGGTATCGTGGTAGGTGAGCGAAGTTTTGGTAAAGGTTTAGTTCAAAGACAATATCAATTACAAGATGGCTCCGCTGCAAGAGTAACAATTGCACGATACTACACACCATCTGGACGGTTAATTCAAAGAGATTATGATGTTGCTCTAGATGAATATTACCTTAATGATATTAAAAACGATTCAATAATGAAAGATCAAAAAGAATATTACACTAAGTCAGGTCGTACCGTTTATGGGGGGGGTGGTATTACACCTGACGTTGTTCAAAAAAATGATATTAAATTCAATGAATCTACACGAAAAATTTATTTTCACGAGGATCGACTGTTATTCAAATATGCGAATGTATTAAAAGAAAGTCAGAATATCCCATCGGGTTTTGATGATTTAATGACTGATTATACAATTGTACAGAATGATTTTTTAGATTGGTTGGATCTTAATGAAATTGAATACGTAAAAGATGAAGTAATCAATGAAAATGATTGGACTTTCATTATTAATAGAATTAAAGCAGAAATCGCCAATACCTTGTGGACAAGAGAAGACTTTTATAGGGCGTTAATATATAACGATGTACAAGTTAAGGCTGCGCTAAGTGAATTTATTAATGCGGAAAATTTATTAAATCAAAATTAAAATAATAATTACGAAATTAATGGAAAGTTATTAATTTCTATACTTAAATAAGGAGTAGTGAATTTATGGTGCAATTATTTTTAGATGGTGGAAATTTTATGTGGCCAATTCTAGGGATTGGAATCATTGGGTTGATTTTTGTCTTTGAAAGGCTATATCATTTAATTTCAGGTTTAAGTGCTAATGAAAGCTTTGCACTTAAAATTGCTGAAACAACAAAAAGTAAGGGATTTGATGATGCCTTGTCAGAATGCGATGAAGCTATTGGTCCTGTTGCTAATCTGTGTTATAATGCACTGGAGTGTGCCCCAAAAGGCGTCGAAGAAGCTGAGAAAGCTCTAGATCAAACAGGTGGTATAGAAATGGCATCTCTAGAAAAAAATATGACTTGGATTTCACTGTGTATTGCAACAGCTCCCATGTTAGGTTTCTTGGGTACTGTTTGGGGTATGATTCAGGCATTTAATGATATTAAAATGGCAAACGATATCTCGCCAGCCATTGTTGCTGGTGGTATTTCTGTAGCACTGCTAACTACAGCGTTCGGTTTAGTTGTCGCAGTAATCCTTCAGGTACTTCAAAATACAGTATTATATATCATTGATAATCAAATTGTTGTAATGCAAAAAGCTACAACATATTTATTACAAGCTATTGGCGACAGATCTAACAAATAAACAATGATTAGTAAAAGAAAAAGGAAAGTAGATGAAGTAAACTCTTCTTCTATGGCAGACATTGCATTTTTACTTTTGGTGTTTTTCCTTGTTACTACAACTATTTCAATGGACAAGGGTATTAACATTATTCTTCCAGCTGAAGGAAGTAATAAAGATGTCAATACAGAAGATATTATTAATGTTGTTCTTGCAGCAGATGGAAGTATTGTTTTTGATGAAAAATTAAAAAATATATATGAGATAAAAAGTTTAGTTGAAAATGAAATAAGAAAAAATAAAAATATGATATTTTCAATTAAAACAAGTACGCGTGCAGACTACCAAGATTATGTCGCACTATTAGATGAATTTAAAAAAGCTAAGGCTAAAAAAATATCTATAGCTAATGACCACCGTAAATAAATGAAAATAGAAAGAAAAACTCAAGAAAGTAACGAAATATCTACATCATCATTACCTGATATTATTTTTATGTTATTAATTTTTTTCATGGTTACAACTGTTATGAGGGAATTTGATGGATTAGATGTTTTGATGCCCAGGGCAAAAATGATAGAAAAGCTAGAAAGCAAACGACATACTTCATATGTATGGGCAACTAAAGATAAATTAATTTCTGTAGATGATAGGTTGACAAGAGTTGATGGACTAGGAGCGATTATGGCATCTAAAATTTCACGTGATCCCAAGTTAACCGTTTCGCTTAAATCTGACCAAAAAGCAAAAATGGATTTGATTATGGATATACATACTCAACTAAGAAAAGCAAATGCTCTTAAATTAAGTTATGCAGCAATGACAAAGGCAGATTAGTTATGCGAAATGATCCTCTTAATTTAGATTACCCAATAAGAATTAGAGCAGTGGCAGTGGCAGTTGTGCTGGGTATTTCAAGCGCGTTTTATGTATTTCCTCGTGCTCTGGGAGAAGCTGAAAAAACAATATATATCATTCAAGAAGAAATTGAAACAATTGAAATCCCTGAAACTGAACAAATAGAATTACCAGAACCTCCAGCAAGACCATCAATTCCAATAGCATCAGATGAAGAATTTTCAGATGAAGATTATGAGGAATTTGAAAGTGATTTCGATGATTGGGAGGATTGGGATGCACCACCTCCTCCAGATGAAGGGGGTGATTCTGAGTTTGTTGCTTACGATAAAGCTCCATCTCCAAAATCTGGTAAAAGCATATTTGACTTTCTAGTATATCCCAAGTTAGCAATAGAAATGAAATTAGAAGGCAAGGTTTTTATTAAGTTTTTTGTAGACAAAAAAGGCAAAGTGAGAGCAAATAGTGTTCAAATGATTAGGGGAAATCCAGTTTTTGAAGAAGCTGCGATTACTGCCGTAAAAAAATCAGAATGGAAGCCAGCCATGCAAAGAGATATGAGGGTTGGTGTATATATGACTGTTCCAGTAAACTTTAAATTAAAAGACGCTCAATAATAGTTTTTACTTTTTAAGTAGAGCCCTTATATATTCACGATTTAATTTAGCAATATTATCTATAGATATTTCTTTGGGACATTCTGCTTCGCACGCACCAGTATTTGTACAGTGACCAAATCCTTCTTCTTCCATCGTATTAATCATATTTTTAACTCGTGAAGATCTCTCTGGTCCACCTTGGGGAAGAAGAGATAATTGATTAACTTTTGCTCCAACAAATAGCATAGCAGATGCATTTTTACACGCCGCCACACAGGCGCCACAGCCAATGCATGCAGCAGACATAAATGCTTCATCAGCATTCATTTTATTAATAGGAATAGCATTTCCATCAGGAGCATTACCAGTGTTCACAGAAACATATCCGCCTGATTGCATAATTCTATCGAAAGCTGAGCGATCGACCATTAAATCTTTAATAACAGGAAATCCTTTTGCTCTCCAAGGCTCTATAACTATAGTATCGCCATTATTAAAATGCCTCATATGTAGCTGGCATGTTGTGGTTCCTTGTTGTGGTCCATGTGGATGACCATTGATATACATACTACACGCTCCACAAATACCTTCACGACAATCATGGTCAAATGTAACTGGATCATTATTATTAACTATTAACTGCTCATTTAAAATATCAATCATTTCTAAAAAAGACATGTCGCCATCAATGTCACTAACTTGATACGTTTCAAACCTACCTTTTGTATCTGACGATTCTTGGCGCCAAACCATTAATTTTAATGTCATTGTATCCATCACTTGTAACTTCTTTCGGCAAGTTTAACATTTTCAAATTCTAGTTTTTCTTTATGAAGTTTTGGAGATTGATCATTTTGAAACTCCCATGCTGAAACATACGAAAATTTATCATCTACTCTTAAGGCTTCACCTGATTCTGTCTGACTCTCTTCTCTAAAATGTCCTCCACATGATTCTTCTCTATTTAGTGCATCCCTAATCATTAAATCTCCAAGCTCAATAAAATCGCTAACTCTTCCCGCCTTGTCTAGTTCATTGTTGAATGTTTCAAATTTTCCTGGTATTTTGACAGTGGCCCAAAATTCTTCTTTTATATCTTTAACTAGATCAAGGGCGTGGAGTAAGCCTTTTTCATTTCTTGCCATTCCACAATAATCCCAAATTACTCTACCGAGTTTTTTGTGAATCGATTCAACTGATTGATCACCTTGAACGTCATATATTTTTTTCATTTTTTCAATAGATTGACGTTCTGCTTTTTCAAATTCTGGCATATCAATAGTTGCTCTTTCTTTTGCAATTTGTGTTGATAGGTAATTCCCTATGGTGTAAGGTAATACAAAATATCCATCTGCCAATCCTTGCATGAGAGCTGATGCGCCTAATCTATTGGCTCCATGATCTGAAAAGTTACACTCACCGATAGCATATAATCCTGGGATAGAAGTCATGAGATTGTAATCTACCCACGTACCACCCATTGTATAGTGAATAGCTGGATAAATTCTCATGGGCTGACTGTAAGGATCTTCTCCAGTTATTTTTTCATACATAGCAAAAAGATTTCCATATTTAGCAGATACAGTATCTTTGCCCATCTCATTTATTGCATCTTTAAAGTCTAGGTAAACAGCTAATCCTGATGAACCTACACCGTACCCTTCGTCACACATTTCTTTGGCTGCTCTAGAGGCGACGTCTCTTGGAACTAAATTTCCAAATGCAGGGTACCTCACCTCTAAATAATAGTTTCTTTCATCTTCAGGTATTTCGTTTGCATTACGATTATCATTTTTCTTTTTGGGCACCCAAATTCTGCCATCATTTCTCAGGCTTTCACTCATTAAAGTAAGTTTAGATTGATGATCTCCACTGACAGGAATACAAGTTGGGTGAATTTGACAAAAACAAGGATTTGCAAAATAAGCTCCTTTTTTGTAGGCTTTCCATGACGCAGTTACGTTGGAACCCATTGCATTGGTAGATAAATAATAAACATTTCCATATCCACCTGTGGCCAATACTACAGCATCGCCAGCAAACCGCTGGTATTGACCGTTTATTAAATCCTTAACAATGACACCTTTTGCCTCCCCATCAACCAAAACGACATCTTGCATTTCATGACGCGTATATAGTTTAACATTACCTTTACTTACCTGTCTGCTGAGTGCACTATAGGCACCTAATAATAGTTGTTGTCCGGTTTGACCCCTTGCATAAAAAGTACGTGAAACTTGAACCCCACCAAATGAACGGTTGTCGAGTAGGCCACCATATTCTCTAGCAAATGGAACTCCTTGGGCAACACACTGGTCAATAATATTGGCGCTTACCTCTGCTAATCTATAAACATTTGCCTCTCTTGATCGATAATCACCTCCTTTTATTGTATCATAAAAGAGTCTATAAACACTATCACCATCATTTTGATAATTTTTTGCAGCATTAATTCCTCCTTGAGCAGCAATTGAATGTGCTCGCCTTGCACTATCCTGGAAACAAAAAGCCTCAACATTATAACCAAGCTCAGCTAGGGAAGCAGCAGCAGATGCTCCAGCTAAACCTGTGCCAATAACAATTACGTTTAATTTTTTTTTGTTAGCAGGACTTACAAGTGGAATTTTTGATCTATAATCAATCCATTTATTTTTTAATTCACCATCCGGAACATTTGAATTTAATGAATTTTGTTTATCATTTTTGTTTTGAAACTTTTCTTTTAACTTATCTAGAGCATCTTCAAAACTTGTGATATCATTTTCTTTATTTGTGTGTGCCTTACAAAGATATTTAACTCTATCAGAAGAGCCAGTGCTTAGTGTAAAATACCAATAATCTTTATCTCCTCTTTTTTTGATTTGAAAAGACCCTTTTGGTATATGGGAATATTTGTTAAAAAAAGCTAGAAACTTTTCTACTGTATAGCCATAATTATTTCTTACATCAAATGTGTCGTTCTTCATTTTAAACTTTCAATCAGTTGTGTCTACTTAAATATAACAAAAAATATATATTGTAGACAATATTTATTTTGTCTACATAAAATCCTAAAGCTCAATATTTATTTTGTAGACAAAATTTTTCTGAGGAGGATTGTGTAGACAATATTTATTTTAATTGAAAGCCAAAATATATATAGATAGGAATAATAGCAAACATAATAGGTATTAATAATGCATAAGCCATGCCCAATATTTTGAAATATTTTCTGGTTTTTGAAGTAACTAGCCCAAGTGATTGAAAACTGCTAGCAAATCCATGTAAAACATGAAAGAATATAGCAAGCATTGAAACAACGTATATAGCAACCTGGTCTAAATGTTGAAATTTACTTATTACCAAATTATATATATCTGTTTCACCTTCAAATTTTGCCTTGTACCAGAAATTACTTAAATGAACTATAATGAATGCCAAAATTACGGTGCCAAGAACACCCATATATTTTGAGCTAATTGAGTTTGTTTGCGATGCTGCATATCTATATCTCTTGGGTCTTTTGAGCTTAGAATCAATCGTTAAAGCCAGTGTAACCAAAACATGTGCAATAATGGATATATATGTAACGATTGACAATACTTTTACAACCGGGTTAGTAGACATAAAATGAGCATAATCATTAAATTGTTTTTGTGCACCGTATGACTCAGGAATGAGCAGCTGTAAATTTCCTGCTAAATGACCTGTCAAAAACAATATTAAAAATAAGCCAGAAAGAGCTGCTAAATATTTATTAAGAATATAATATTTCAATATTTTTTAAAATGGTATATCGTCGTCGGTAAAGCTTGGTGTATCGTGACTTTCGTCTTCTTTGGCTGACGATGAAGATTGTTCAAATGAATTGCTTACACCTGAAGTGTCTGAAAATGGTTCGTTTTCTGGCATCACTTCTTGGCCATAGTGATCAATTGCAATTTGGGATAATTCATCTTTTAATTCTTTTTCAGCAAAAATGGTGTCATAATACTCACCATCATTACCTTTTTGGCTGGGATTTCCTACAAAGAGGCCATTAATACCATGTATTAGCTTGAATCCCTTAATAACAAAACCCTCATCTGTGCGCAAATCAAAAAAGGCTTTGATTTTTCCCCATTCTCCCTTGTTCATTCTTTCAATTTTCAATGTAGTTCTCTCAATTTGTGTACATATAATATACTAGGTAATTACTAAAATTTCAATTGAATATCTATACTAGCAACATATTTTGAAATATTAAAAATTTAAAAAAAATTTTTGTAAATTTTACAAAGTAAAGTTTTATAAATATTTTGAATTGCATTTTTGTACAAAACTTGGCATAAGATTAAAGACAATTATTGCGGTTTTTTTATGAAATATACATACTTTTTTGGTCCTAGCTTAACGGAAGGTGATGCTCAGTATTCTAATTTGCTCGGTGGAAAGGGAGCAAATTTAGCAGAGATGTCTAATATGGGCCTTCCTGTCCCTCCTGGGTTTACAATTACTACTGAAGTTTGTAATTATTTCATTAATTACAATGATTTTCCACCTGATTTAATTTCTCAAATGAATTCGAATATAAGCTGTATTGAAAAGCAGATGAAGAAAAAGTTTGGAAGTGCTGANAATCCGCTATTGTTTTCTGTTAGATCTGGATCAAAAGTTTCAATGCCTGGAATGATGGAAACAGTATTAAATNTTGGNTTANCAGAATNAACAGTAANNGGNTTAGCNAAANNATCNGGNAANAATCAATNTGCATATGATTCATATAGAAGATTAATTATGATGTATGCTGATGTGGTCATGGAAAAAAGTAATAATATACAAGCTCATGATAATTTAGGTATTAGATCAGATTTAGAATCTTTCATGGATCTATATANNAAAAAAATAAATTGTTATTCTGATTCACAATTATCTGGAGATGATTTAAAAAACATTTGTTTAGAATTTAAAAAAATCATTTATAAAAAATTTAATACACACTTTCCTGATGATCCCTATGTACAGTTGCGCGAATCAATTAAAGCTGTTTTTAAATCTTGGAACGGAGAACGTGCAATTAATTATAGAAATATTGAAAATATTCCACATGATATGGGTACAGCTGTCAATGTACAGAGCATGGTCTTTGGAAATCTCGGTACTAATTCTGGAACTGGTGTAGCATTTACAAGAAATCCATCAACTGGTAAAAATATCTTTTATGGTGAATGGCTAGAAAATGCTCAAGGGGAAGATGTGGTTGCGGGCATTCGAACTCCTAACCCTATTAATGAAGATAGTAGGTCTGGTAATTCTAATGAATCTATAACCTTAGAAAAAAAATATCCTGATATTTATAATGAATTATATACAATAAAAGAAAAACTTGAGATGCACTACAGAGATATGCAAGATATTGAATTTACAATTGAAAATAAAAATTTATGGATGCTTCAAACACGTAGAGGAAAAAGAAATGGTGTATCTTCTATANAAATTGCAATTGATATGAATAAAGAAAAAATGATAAATGANAAAGAATTACTTAATAGAATATCNTCTAATCATTTAAATGAGATAATGCTTCCATGTCTTGACCCAGCTGAAGAATCAAACGAGCCCGTAATTGCAATGGGGCTTCCAGCTGGACCTGGTGGTGCTTNTGGTAAAATCGTATTTTCTGCTGATACTGCACAAAAATATCATGATAATGGTCTGAGTGTAATTCTTGTTAGAAAAGAAACGTCTCCTGAGGATATTCATGGTATGTTTGCTGCTAATGGAATCCTCACCTCAAGGGGGGGAATGACTTCGCATGCCGCTCTCGTAGCTCGAGGGTGGGGNAAATGTTGTATTGTNGGTTGTTCTNAGGTTTTGATTGATTATAATAAAAAAACAATGATAATAGGAACTAATAAATTTAAAGAGGGTGACACCATAACCCTTAATGGAACTTTAGGTGCTGTGTATGGTAACAAAATTTCACTTATCAATAATAAAATTCATGATAATGACCAATTTAATCAAATTATGCAATTATCTGATCAATATAAAAGATTAGGGGTCCGCGCTAATGCTGATACTGAAAAGGATGCGAGAACTGCAAGAAAGATGGGGGCACAAGGTATTGGACTATGTAGAACTGAACATATGTTTTTTAGTCCCAANAGAATTTTGACTATGAGAAAAATGATTTTAGCCAATACGACAAAGCAGCGTTTGGAAGCTCTAAATGAATTATTGCCTCATCAACAAAAAGATTTTTATGGTATATTAAAGGCCATGACAGATTATCCTGTAACTATAAGATTGCTAGATCCACCGCTGCATGAATTTTTACCTACTTCAAAAAAACAAATCGAATTTTTAGCCAAAAAAATGAGAATNTCTTTTCANGATATAAAAAATATTATAGATGATTTACATGAAGTCAACCCAATGCTGGGTCATCGNGGATGTCGACTCGGTATTACCTATCCTGAGATTACTAAAATGCAAGCAACCGCAATTTTTAATGCTACTGAACAATTAATTAAGGATGGATTTAAACCAAAGCCCGAAATCATGATACCATTAATTGGTACAGATAAGGAATTTATTCATCAGCGTGAAATTATAGATTCAGTTTATCACAAAGGTAATTATGACTTTCAATATATGGTTGGCACAATGATTGAAATACCTCGTGCGTGTCTTGTAGCAGAAGATATTGCAAATCATGCAGACTTTTTCTCTTTTGGAACGAATGATTTAACTCAAACAACATTTGGGTATTCAAGGGATGACATTGGTGGATTTCTTAAAGAATATATATCAAAATCAATTCTTGAAAATGATCCTTTTGCAAGCATAGATATTCATGGGGTTGGCAAGCTAATTGAGAGGGCAGTGAAAAAGGGTAAAGAAAATAATGCTGATTTAAAGATTGGAATCTGTGGAGAACATGGGGGAGATGCTAAATCAATTCATTTCTTTAANAAAATTAATTTAGATTATGTGAGCTGTTCGCCGTTTAGAGTTCCAATTGCTCGACTCGCATCAGCGCATTCAAATCTATAAAATCTATTTATTAGTATTTTATGTAAAATGATGTTGAGAATTTTGAGATTCATCATAATTTTTCGTATATTAGCATAGAATTGTATAAAAATTGAGGAGAGTTAAAAATGTTTAATAAGNTATTGACAACGATTATTATTTTNTCATTGTCTTTTTCAATGAACGAAAATTTAACAGAGCAGCAAAAAGAAGAAGTTCGAAATAAAGTCGTAGAAGAATTTGCTAAAAAGATTTTTGCAAGTGCAATGGAAGCAAAAAGAGCAATGATGACAAATCAGACNAGAGAACAAAGTTTGTTAGATAACTTTGCCACCACTGCCCCAAGAGATCAATTTNTCTTTAATGCTGATATTGATTCTAGCTTAGCTTATGGAGTAGAAAGTGCTACTGTATTTGCATCTACAGACAATCAAAGTTCTTGGATTTCCGCCCCTGCAGCGGCTTTAAACACGGTGGGGTATGAAAATACATGGGAAGGTCAAGNTTTTACAGGTGGAGGAAATAGTGTTTATTCATATTTAGCNGGAGAGGTTGATTCAGAGGTTTTNGGTGAAGAGTTTGGGACAATTCTAGTAACTAGTTCTCCTCATAATGTTAATGGTTCTTGGCCTGTCTCTAATAATTTATATGCAAGATTAGCTACTGATGCTAGTGGTGATGCCCCAGCAAGTCAAGATATTCTTGAAATTTCTGGAACCTATAAAGGTGATATTGCAATTGATGCTGATGGTGAAGAATATACAGATGTTGAGCGTGTTTATTTTAGTATGGATTTAGCTGGAAATTGTTGTCCAGCAAGTGATGGAGATGGTGGGTTTTTTGATTTTGGTCCATGGTATNTATATGGNNTNGGNATTGTAAATCCAGAAATTGATGATCCNGCTACTGCTGGNACAGCNTATGCAATAGGCTACGGAGANGGNGGNTTTTGGGGAGGTGATGCATTATATCCAGGNGTNTTAAAAATTAGTGGNGATTTNGCNACAGGAACAATTGATANTTTTGANTTTTTAAGNAANAATATCTCATATAATACNNNNGGAAATNCCCTNCAAGTNACNNCATTGCTNGAATTTATTACNAATGATGCNGGNTGGGGAGCNTGGCCNAANTCATATAATGGAATGATTGTTAATTCCGTAACCGTGCAGGCAGCATTAGATGGGCTAGACGTTGATGCTACAATCCTTGATCAATCTGATCCAGGATTATTCATTTGCTCAACTCAATTTCAAGAAGGAAATAGTCCTCTAATTTTATCCTCACCAAACTTTGATGGATCATCCAATATATTAACTGTTAACTACAGTGATGCTGATGGTAATCTGCCGTGGTTTAAGGCAGCACAAATTTGCAATACAGAGGAAAATGGAGGCGCATGTTTCTCTCAAGTTGATATGATTCCTGATTCCCATGATTATGAAGAAGGTGTACAGTTTTCAACATCGATAACAGATATAATGATTGATGAATATGCCCTTTCAGGTGAATATGTTGCAAAGTTTTGGTTTGCTGATGATGATATTGATAACTATCCATCTGCTCAAATTGAAATGCCAATTTCTATTAGTGGCAGCAACTGTACGCTGGTAGGAGACTCGAATGGGGATGGTGCACTGAATGTATTAGATGTTGTACTTCTTGTTAATCTTGTACTTGATGTTGCACAGGGAGACTCATGCTCTGACGTTAATGGGGATGCTGCACTGAATGTATTAGATGTTGTGCTTCTTGTTAATCTCGTATTGGGAAGTTAATTATTAAACTTAAGATTATTTAAATACAAAAAAACCCCTATAAATTTTTATAGGGGTTTTTTTAAAGGCCTTTAATATATAGCTATAATATTACTCAATCATTTCATCATTAGATCCAGATAAAATATCTTCAATTTTTATCTCACCCGATTTTGCCATTTCTGAGGCGAGGCCAACTATTGCTTTTCTCGCAGCCATAACATCTTTTTTTCTCATAGGTTTTTCTATGGGCGTATACATTGCTTGCTTCTTTTTTGGCAATATTTCTAAAATTGTATTAATAGTCTGTTCATCAACACCTTTTAGGGCTTTTGCTAATTCATCTAAATCAATATCTGGATTGGCCCAAAAATCAGCAGCAATATCATCAGACATAGACAATAAATCTTCAAACGTTAATAAATATTTTTTTACTTCTGCATATGTTTCGGGGTCATCATTCATTAATTGTGTTAAATAATTACTAGCTTCATCTTCGGTCATTTGATTTAAAATATCAGCAATTTTCTTTCCACCTCCTCTAGAAAATACTTTTGGTTCAGGAAGAAAAGAGGCTTTCTTTTCTAATTCATGCGCTATATTAACAACCATCTCTAGCGGAATAGATTTCAGACTCCCAAGCTCTCTAATAACCACATTTCTTATTTCAGGGTTCAGCTCTGATAGAAAAGCGTTTCTTTGTGATGGACTAACCTGATCTATTGCTAGAGCCATAACTGTTTCTTTTTCTGTTTTTAATAAATAATAGATTTGCTCATCATTTAAGTCGTCTAGGAAATCAAAAAGACGAACAGATGGTGGTTTGTTGTTTTGATATTTATCGGTCATCATTTTAAAATAAAATTCTTCTAAAACTGTTTTTTTCAATTCAGGTGGAATCCCTGTAAGCTCTTTGGAGCGTACCCTAATTTTTATAATTGAAGACTCGGGTAAATCCGTAAAAAATGAAAGCGCAAGAGATTCACCATAAACCTGAAAAATGATTGCGGCTTTGTCTAAACCTGATAAATTTTCATGATTCGTCATAATTTTATTATTCCTTTTCTGAGTTTTCTTCTTCAGTTGAGTTTTCATTATCTGATGATTCATCCAGCCAATCACTGATAATTTGACTAGCGCCTTCTTTTTGGCCCGCACTCATAGTTACTGCTGACTGTCTCAACGTTCTAACTTCAGAATTAATTACATCTGCATTTTGATTGCTCTCTGTTGGAGGCGCTGTATAGGGTGCTGGTGGTGACGTATTCTCATTAGAAGGTATATTTTTGTCATTACCTTTTGGCTTAAGATATACAACTTTTTTATTTTTTTTCATCAATACATAAACCAAGAGTATTAATAATAATACAACGACTCCAATAATAATATAAAGTGAAGATCGATTTGAATTTTTCTGAAACTCTTCAAGCTCTACATCCTCGCCATTGATATTTTTGCCTTCAATAAGTTTAAAAAGTCTTTCTTCTGTGCCTTTGGCATCATTAATTCGTGCTTGAATTGAATTCTCATAATCAGATGTAATATCTTCGAGTAATTGATTTTGCTTGGCTCTATATTCATCTTGAATTGACATCAAGTTAATAAACTTTAAAGAATCAAGATTGTTTTGTAATACATTTCGGCGAGCCTCCTGATCCTCCCAAAATAATCGTGCACTTGTAGCATCATCAAGTTGCTGTGTTAGAAAATTTAATTCTTTATCTTTTGCTTCAAGAATTAATTTCAATTCAAGATCTTTTTGTGCCATCGCCTCATCCATTTTACTAGTAATGGCATTTTGATCTGCTTCATATTTTTCAATAAGAGCGTTGCGCTCTTTTTCGCCCTGTTGAATCATTTTTTGTAATTCATTTTTTAATTCGTTTTGTTGTTGAGTTAAAAGGTCCCATTTCAGCGAATCTCTGAGTGCTGCATAGTCATTGGTAATTTTTGTTAACTTTTCTAATTCTGCGCTTTGGGCTTGACTGGCCATCATTTGAGCATCTTGTTTGCGACCAATGTGGTTTGGCATTTTTTCCAACACAAAACAATCAAAACAATTTCGAATTTCATCTATATTGGTGTTTACAAAGTTTGTAATTGTTTCTCTTGATTCAACACTATATATGTCCTCTGCTAAATATACAGAAACATTTAGACCCGTCATTACATACTCTTGATCATTTTTTTCTTTTTTATTGCCTGATTTCTTTTCGTTTCCACCCATAGGCGCTGTGGGTAGCGTTGGGTTAAGTCCCAAACCTTCAATAAAAGTATAGCCAAATGGATCTGTTGAATCTTCCTCATCTACATCTGTGGGGGTAGATTTTTTTGTTCCTGAATCTAGTTTTGGCTTCTCTTCAAGTCGAACATCAGCAAAAACGTAATACTCAGACTTGTCATAGATTTTTTCTAAAAATGATTCGATTTTAAACTTGTATATATTCTCTAATTCAACCTGTTTAAGGAAAACACTTTCATCCGTTGAAAATAAAAATGATAGTCCCAACACTATTAATGATAACATACTTTTTTTCATAAACTCTCCTAGACTAAATATAAATCCTATTTTACACCAAAAATAATTTTAATTCTTCTATTGTTTACTCGTTGATCTAGCGTTGCATTGTTTTCTTCTATTGCTAAATCATCTATTTTTCCTGAGCGCACCTCAGACCACTTTACTCCAGATGGCCACCTATCAGCATATCCTGACGCTGTTAATCTTCCAGACATAACCCCTTTAAAGATTAAGTAATTTACAACATTTGCTGCTCTGGCAGAAGAAAGTTCCCAGTTGGTAGGATATCTTTCTGCAATTTTGCCTGTAGGGTTTTGATTGTCTGTGTGGCCCTCCACCAAAATACTTCTTAAATCTTTAGGATTAGACATTAATTCAAGAGCTGCAGTATCTAGCGTTTTCTTTAATTCATCTTTTAAAACAACAGATCCAGATCCAAAACAAATATCACCATCAAGCTCAAGGGCTACCCCTCGAGGGTCTTGTGTTACTTTTGCTTTTTCCCCCATGTCTAAATCTTCAATTAATTCTTCTAATTCTTGTTTGATTTCTGATTGGTCTTTGAGTGGTTCAAATTCCATCTCTTGATCTGTTGAGCCTCCTGTTTTTTCAGCCATTGAATTAGCAAATGCTGCATATTTTACAGGGTCGGGTGAAGACATGGAATACAACAATACAAAAAATGCAAATAATAAAGTCATCATATCTGCAAATGTTGCCATCCACAAGGGTAGTCCTTCTTCTTGTTCTTCACATTGTTTGCAAGTATGTTTTGCCAAACTAGTCTTCCTCTCGAGATCGTTGTGCTGGAGGCAAATAAGCATTTAATGCATCTCTTATTTCTAAAGGATGTTTTTTATATGCAATCATTAATACGCCTGCTGTTGTTAAAGCATCCTCTATTTTTTTTGCTTCATTTTTGCCCTTTAATTTGTCGGAAAAAGGTAGAAAAAGAAAGTTGGCTGCAAAGGCACCATACAGGGTTGTAATTAAAGCTACTGCCATTGATGCCCCAATGTTATCTCCTCCGCCAGACCCCATGCCAGCTAGCATGAATATCAAGCCAATTAGTGTTCCAATCATTCCAAATGCAGGAGAATAGGTGCCCAGGGTCTTCATAATATTAACATCTTCCCTTTCGCGAATTTCCCGATATTCTGCATTAGTAAGCATAAAAGTTTCTATGTCATCTGGTCTTGTTCCACCTAAAATAAGTTTGCAGCCATCCGATATTGCGTGCATTCGAAACGGCATTGACTCCGGTGTTGATCCTAGCGCTGCCTCTAAATCTTTTCGGCTTTTTCTATATGCTTCTGAAAGAACACAAATATCATCAACTACATTTGCTAAAGTGAAATTATCATCCTTGAAAATCATCTTTAATAGTCTAAATAGACCAATTACTTGAGATAGTTTAAATGCTATCGCAGTCGCCGCAAGAGATCCTCCAAAAACAATTAAAAGTGAAGGAATGTCCAACAACGAAGTTATTGGTACTCCGGCGCCCTGCGCTCCTAGAACTGAGGCTAGGCCCATTAAAGCCAACCCTAAAATTAATCCTACTATTGTTCCTAAATTCATATTTTTCCTTTATCCTCTTATTCTTGCAAATCTGCTGATTTTAGTTTATTACTTTTAAGCGCTTCTAAAATATCACGGACCTCATCATATTCTGGATCTAGTTTTAGTGCAATATTCCAATTTATTGATGCGCTTTGGATTTGACCCATACTATAATAGATTGTTCCTTTTCTAGCATATGCAATTGCTAGGTTGGGATTAAGTTCGATAGCACTATCAATTTCTATGAGAGCCTGATTGTATTCTTGCTCATAATAATATCTTAGGGCTCTTGAGATGTGTCGCGAAGCTTTATTATAATTTGCGATATCAACAACTTTTTGATTTTTTCGTTGATAGAGTGAGTCTTCTAGACTGGCAATTTTTTGACTAAGCGATATGTTTTCTATTGAATTATTTTCTAAAGAAAACTTTAAAAATTTCATAGAGTCTGCTATCGCGCTGTAATTTTGCTCAGAAAGATTAATAATTTGCTTTAATGAATCTTTTAACGCCATTACAGCCTCTTCAGTATAATATGTTTGGTTAGGATCTCCGTATGGGTTGTTATATTGATTTTTTTTCATCTTTGGAACATTCATTTCAAAGCCAAAACATAGCGTTGATGCATTTGACAAAACAGTTTGGTCCTCTTGTCCAATCTTTGATCTGTTTCCAAAATCTCCCATTCCACTAAAATTAGTAACGCCCATTGAAATAAGATATTCATCTGTTATGGGGAGTTTTGCCCCAATATTGATATTTGTTCCATCTAATTCAAATAATAAATTTAATCTATTTTTTAATCTTGGAATTTCTGGTGTAAGCAAATTAAAGCCTAAAAAATAGCCAATTGAACTGTTCGGGCTTTTTAGAAAATCTAACTCTTGCACGTGTTCATCCAAAGCTACCAGGCCTGACCCAAAACCAAAGTTATATGTTATTGAAAATTTATCAAACTCTTTATAGCTTGAAAAGATGGCATACAAAGATGGGTCTAGAAATGAAGAGTTTCCATTCCAATCTCGTGCTATCACATCTGATATACCCATATCTATTTTAATATTATTTGCGCTATATATAGTTTTCTGTGCATGCAAGCCTAGCTCTGTGGGGGCTTCAAAGGCTGTTGTTGTTGTATCAATTTGTTCTTTTGACCTTGGGTCAGCAATCAAAGAGTAGCTTAAGCCTAAATTTAATCCGCTGTTTGTATAGGTTTGAAGATAAAGGCTTATTCCTTGGCTTGGAAGATCGAAGTTTATCGTTTCTGTTGAAAAACCCGCTGTAAATAAATAAGGGTTTGTTTCAGCATAAATGTGTTGAACCGATGGGGTCCTTAGTAATGTTGAAGGTCTAGAAAACGCTATTCTAGAATTAGATAGTGTGATCGACAGGGTGAATAAAACAACAAGCGCTCGAAGTAAATTATTTTTCATATTTTTGATCTAAAAGTTTTTTTTCATGATTAACATAGCGAGTCAGGTCGCTGTTGTGAAATTTTTTATTAAAAAATTTAATTTGTTGTAATGATTCTTCAATATTTCCAAGCTTTATATTTGTTTTAATTAAATATAAAACCATCTCGTCGGTCATATCATCTAATAACAAAGAATTAAGAATTTTTTTTGCATTGTTATATTGGTTTGAGCGATAGAGATTCTGAATGTACAATATATTAATTTTTTCATTTTGAGGAACTTCATTTATTTTAATTTGACCATACAATTTGAAAAATCTGGAAAAATTATCATTTAAAAAAGATCGTTTTATAAAGTTAATCGTCTCGCGCGTTGATAAAGAAAAAATGAATTCATCTTTGTGTGAGGCTGTGTTGCTAAGTCCCACTAAAGGGTATTTTAGATTATGTAATATAGGAGCAACAAAGTTGTTTGCGCGAAAGGCCATTATTTGATCTTCATTGGTGGCCAATGAATTAATATCAGCTATTTGATCAAAGGCTAATTCTTTTTGAACTATGGTTGGACTATTTTTATCAATGTGCACTCCTAGGTCCCAATATCTTAATGTTTCAGACATAAGAAGAGTCAAAAAGCTCAGCAACAAAATAACCCTGTGAAAACTAGTTGTCATATTGTTCCCAATCAATTGTATATGAGTAACCAATAAACTGTCCAAAATCTGGCGGTATTACGAGTTCAAACCCAGCGACCGCGCCAATTTCAATGCTTGAGTCTGATTCTATTTGTGAATCAGGAAATACGTGTTTAGAGCCTTGAACGAACGCCGTTAGAGATTTGGTGCTACCCTGCCAATTCATTCTAAAAACAAAATTAACTTTAACAAAATCTGCTCTTGATTCTCCAATGTTTTTTATATCACCCCTTAACGTTCTGTTTCCCCTAAAATCAACATCTTCTGTAATGTCGCCCAACATAATAGCATTTGCTAATAATTTCGTTGTAGGCTTAAATATTGTATTTTGTTCATCCTTTTTAATTTCTAGTATTTGGTTTTTTCGAAGGCTATTTATAGCATCAGTACTATCTGGGGCCTGTGTAATGTTTTCTATAATTCTCTTAATAGTGTTTCGTTGAATTGTTAAGTCGCCAATTAGGGTTTCAACGTGCAGCACGTCTTGGTCTTGATATTTAATTTTCCCGTAGACAGTAGAGCCGTTTGTTAAAATAATTTCTTTATTATAAATTGAGAATGGATTGTTCCATATTTGAGATTGTGCTTTTAGCTTGTATAGCTCCTCTGTATTTCTATCAAGTTCAGATTTTAATTTTGTGATTTCATCTTGCATGTTTTGAATGACATCCTGGTAGATATTATTTGTATCATCCATCAATCCACTTAAATTACTATCAGATGAGCTGTCCATATCAAGGTCTTCAAAGAGACTATTAATATCAACAATTCCTTCATTTAAATTTTGACCGCTTGTATCTGTTGAGTTCTTAAGACTTGTGTCTATTAATGTAGTGTCAATGGGTAGCTCAACCACCATATCTGATGACAGGCTATCCGACAACATTAGGCTGTCGTCCTCATTTTCAATTTTATTTTTTGTGCCGAACATGCTGCAGGCATTAATAATAAAAGAGATGCTCAACAGTACTAACAATTGTTTTTTAAACATGTTTTATTCTACCTTTGTCCTCGTTAAAAATAAACAATTTTTAACAAATTATTATATAGCTAATGAAAATATTAATAATGAGTTGCTATTACCAAGAATTTTATATGTTTTTTTATATTTCTCTTGTATTGCTTCTGTATTATAATACAATATATTGTGTAATAAAATCTTTTTTTTATTGTAATGTTCTGATTGCACTATCAGCAAACTAAGTATTAATTTTTAAATATTATTTTTTATATTAAATAAATAGTTTGAAAATCATAATGGAAAACATATGAAAATAGAGATTTTAAAATCAAAAATTCACCGAGCAACAGTAACGGATGCAAATCTTAATTATGTAGGGTCTTTAACTTTAGACCCCATATTAATGCAAAAGGCTAATTTAAATGAATACGAAAAAATTCATGTTTTAAATATTACAAATGGTAGTAGATTAATTACATACATTATAAAAGGAGAGAGTGGCTCTGGTGAGATTTGTATAAACGGTGCGGCTGCTCACCTTGTTTCTAAGGGAGACCTTGTTATTATTGCGGCCTATTGTAGTATTTCAGAGAGCGATGCAAAAAATTTCAAACCAACGATTGTTCATGTGGATAAAAAAAATAATGTGACCAATTAATGTCAAAAATAACTATCAAAAAAATACAGTCATGGAAAAATAAAAAAAAATTTAGCGCAATAACTGCGTATGATTTCACAAGCGCAAAAATTATTAACCAAACCAATATCCCAATTATCCTGGTCGGTGATAGCGCCTCAATGATTAGTTACGGCTATAGTTCTACTGTGCCTATTTCTATGGATGAAATTATATTAGTAACGCGCGCCGTTTCGAGAGCAACAAGCTCCTCTTTTGTGGTAGGTGATATGCCTTTTGGAAGCTATCAACGCTCTGTTTCAATAGCAGTTAAAAATGCTACTCGTTTTTTAAAAGAAGGGGGCGCTTCAGCTGTTAAACTTGAAGGGGGTATTTTAGTTCAAAAACAGATCAACAAAATTGTTGATTTTGGCATCCCCGTTATGGGGCATGTGGGATTAACTCCTCAATCTGTAAATCAGCTTTCTGGCTACTCTGTTCAAGGCAAAGGCTTAAAGCCTGCGCAGAAAATTTTAGATGATGCCCGTGCAGCGGAAGACGCTGGTGCGTTTGCTGTTGTTTTGGAATGTATTCCAACAGAGTTGGCAAAAAAAATAACATCATCTCTTTCCATTCCAACGATTGGGATTGGTTCGGGAAAATATTGTGATGGTCAAATTCAAGTTTTGAACGATGTTTTGGGTCTGAATGATGACTTTTTTCCAAAACACGCAAAAAGATACTTAAGCCTTCAAAAATCTATTGTTTCAGCATTGAAAAAATATAATAGTGAGGTTGTTAATAGTAGCTTTCCTCAAAAAAAACACTCTACAAGCTATAAAAAAAACATTATTGATAAGCTTGTATAGATGAAAATTATTTCATCTTTATCGCAATTCTTAGTTTGGAGGACGTCTATTTCCTCTTCTCTTAAGGTTGGGTTTGTTCCAACTATGGGGGCGCTTCACGGTGGACATACTGCGCTAGTTAAGCGCTCTCTCAATGAAGCCGATATAACAGTGGTAAGCATTTTTGTCAACCCAAAACAATTTGGTGAAAATGAAGATTTTAATTCTTATCCAAGGACTGTAGAAAAAGACTGTGATCTATTGCAATCAGCGGGTGTTGATATTTTATTTCTTCCTCAATATGAAGATATATATGGCGATGACGTCGACAGTTTTGCTTTTGAACACTTTTTCTCCAAACAACTTGAAGGAAAGAGTCGTCCCAATTTCTTTCCAGGGGTAGTCAACGTTGTATCAAGGCTCTTTAATATTGTAAAACCTTCTTTGTCTTTTTTTGGCAAAAAAGATGCTCAGCAATTAATTTTAATTAATAAGATGGTCAATGTTGGAGGATTTCCTATAAAAATAATTCCAGTCGAAACCATACGAGAGCCTTCCGGCTTAGCAATGAGTTCAAGAAATATATATTTATCAAAAAGTCAAAAGTCTTCTGCTTCAAAAATTTATAAAAGCTTATTGTTGGCTGAAAATCTAATTGGGCGCGGTGAGAAAGAGGCTGAAATAATTAAAAATGAAATTAAAAAAAACCTATTGATTGATCCCTCTATTTCAATTGATTATGTTTCTATTGTGTGCTTAAATGACCTTAAAGAGGTTTCGGGCGAGGTTAGTAGCCCAGTTTTAATATCTATTGCGGTTTATATTGGCGGGGTGAGATTAATTGATAACATTTTTTATGAATGAAGATCAAGCCCAATATCAACATTGGTGCTTTGATGTGTTAAGGCTCCAACAGATATTCCGTTTACACCTTCTAGATTGAACTTTGAAATATTTTTAAGCGTAACCCCCCCTGAAACTTCAATAAAAATATTTTTATCTTTATTCTTTAATAAGTTAATTTTTTCTAAACACTCTTTTATTTTGTTTGGAGTCATATTATCTAATAAAAAAGCATCGACCAAAGAAACGTTTTGAGGATTAATTTGTTTTGGGCTATCAACTTCAAATTGAATAGGAATTTTGGGTGAAATGGTGGTTAGTTTATCAGCCACCTCATCTGTTATTTTATTTATGTGATTGTCTTTTACCATTATGCCGCAAGATAGATTTAGTCTGTGGTTGCTTCCTCCTCCACAAAAAACAGCATATTTTTCAAACACTCTAAGTCCCGGCGTCGTCTTTCTTGTGTCTAGAACTTTAATTTTATTATTATTTAGTTTTTCAACATATTTACCTGTCAAGCTTGAAACTCCAGACATTCTCTGAATCATATTTAACAACAACCGTTCTTTGGTTAAAATTTCTGAATTAGACCCTGATAGCAAAGCAATGGTTTGTCTCGATGAAAGTTTCTGTCCATCTTTTACCATTTTTTTTATTTTTACTTTTGGTGAAAAAATATTTTCTATAATGGGATTTCCGCAGAAAATCATTGGCTCTCTAGCTTGAATGGCAAAAACTTCTTTTGTGTCTATTAATACTACGTTCTTTGTTGTTGCATCACCAGTGGGGATGTCTTCTTTGAGGAACTCCTTAAGTTTTTTTGAAACTTGTTTCGAATCTAACTTATTTATTTGTTTATATAATAGCTTTGCTGTATTCATTTTTAAATTTATTACTGGTAATTTTTTGTGTCAATTTTATTAATTAAAGCTGCACTAATTTTTTTTACTCCTATTGCTTTTGCTAAGATAGATATATAACAAAGATAGGTTGAGGGGTACTCGTTTTGTTTTTTGTTTTTGTCGTAATGTGCTCCCAAGCAAACTGTTGTTACTCCATCTTCTGCGCTATAGATATTTGAAATATCAATGAAGGCCTCTGAAAATTGACTCTGTATTCCAATTAATGGGTTGTTCCCTGTTTTATTTATATGATCATTGACAATTATCTTTTCATTATGAGGTATTTGAAGATTATGCGTGATATCATAAATTTCAACTGAATTTTCCTTTAATCCTTTTAGTGTCTTAACGGTGTCGGCTATGTTCTTGGGGTTGATTTTTATTGAATCGGCAAGCTTGTAGTTATTAAAAATTATAACTTTTTTTATCATTTCCTTGATCCGTATAATTTTGAGCCTATTCTTACCATCGTTGATCCTTTTTCAATTGCAGTTATATAGTCGCCACTCATTCCCATAGAAATCTCAAGAGGCATACTATACATCTTGCTAGTTTTTTCTGTTACTTCTTTTGTTTTTGTAAATAATTGATTTTTTTTATTATCGTCAATATTGTTGGGTAAAATAGTCATTATTCCTTCGAGTTTAATGCTAGATAAGTTTATTATTTCTTCTACATGATATTCAAATTCTTCAACGCTGAATCCAATTTTTTGTGGGTCTTTACCTATATTTATCTGACAAAATATTCTTTGTTTTTTTGATATAGCAAGTGCTCTTTTATTTATGTTTTTTGCTAATTTTAACGAGTCAACACTCTGTATCACATCAAATATTTTTAATGCCTTGTTGATTTTATTGGTTTGAAGCGCTCCAATCAGATGAAGTTCTAATCCTTTTGGTCTATCTATATATTTTTTCTCTGCCTCTTGTACTTTGTTTTCTCCAAAAAATTTTATTCCACAGTCAAATGTTTTTTTAATAACCTCTTTTGGGTGTGTTTTTGTAACTGCCAAAAGTTTCACTTCTTGGTTTGCCGCCTTTGAGCTTTCAATGTTTTTTAGAACTTTTTTTATTTTATTCTTCAGCGGTACTTTCTTTGGTTCCGGGGCCTTCGTTGTCTTCTTCTTTTTCATCCTCTTCTTTTACAACTTTTGCAACAGATGATATTTTTGCTCCTTCATCTAGTCGAATTAGCCTTACTCCCTGTGTGTTTCTGCCAATTGTTCGTATTTCATTTGTTGCTTGCCGTATCATTACCCCTGCGCTAGTTATAATCATTATATCGTCTGTATCAACGACCTCTAAAATACTTACAAGTGATCCTGTTTTTTGTGTTTTTTTAAGGGTATATACACCTTTTCCCGATCGTTGTTGAGTTCTGTATTCATCAGTTGGGCTTTTCTTTCCATATCCATTTTCTGAAGCCACAAGAACATGTCCATCATTTTTAAGGACCAACATACCAATTACCTCATCTTGCGCTCCTATTGTTATTCCTCTTACTCCCTTTGTTCTTCTTCCCGTAGCCCTAACGTCTTCTTCTTTAAAGCGAATTGATTTTCCTTCCTTTGTTGCCATAATTATATTATCACAACCATTAGATATTTTAGCCTGAATAAGCTCATCTCCCTCTTTAATTTCCATTGCAAAAACCCCGCCTTTTCGAGGCTTACTATACAATGACAATGAGGTTCTGTTTATCATTCCTTTTTTAGTGGCCATTATAATATAGTTTGAATCTGAAAACTCTTTAACTGAAACAAAAGCACTAACCTTTTCACCTGTTTCACATCCAATTAAATTAACAATAGCCCTTCCCTGTGAAGTTCTGCTTGCTTGAGGTATTTGATGAACTTTTAACCAATGGCATTTTCCTTTATCAGTGAAAAATAGCATTGTATTGTGTGTTGAGGCTGTAAAAAGGTGTTCAACAAAATCATCGTCTTTTGTTTTTGCACCTTTCATACCCTTTCCTCCTCTTCTTTGAGTTTTCCAGGTATCAGCAGGAAGACGCTTTATATATCCATTGTGTGTTATCGTAACTATCATCTCTTCATCTGCTATCATATCTTCAAGGCTTAACTCGCCACTAAAAGGTATTATTTCTGTTCTTCTTTCATCGCCATGTTTATTTAATATTTCACCAAGCTCAGCTTCTATTATTTCGCTCTGTTTTTCATGGCTGTCTAGAATGTGGTTTAGTTCTTTAATTAAAATTTGTAGGTCGTTGTATTCTTGTACTACCTTATCAATTTCAAGAGAAGTAAGTTTTTGAAGGCGCATGTCCAGTATTGCCTTTGCCTGTTTTTCGCTAAAATCATAGGATGAAATTAGAGATTCTTTTGCAGCTTCTGGGTTTGAAGAGCTCCTAATTATTTGAATAATATTATCTATATCTTCAAGTGCTTTTTTAAGACCCTCAAGAATGTGTGCTCTTTGTTCCGCTTCCGATAGCTCAAAGGTTGTTCTCTTAATAATAACTTCACGTCTAAAATCTAAAAAGTGACCCAATACTTCTTTAAGGTTCATGATTTTGGGAACACCATTTACTAGAGCAAGCATTATTACTCCAAAAGTGTCTTGCAGTTGAGTAAATTTATATAGGTTGTTAAGAATAATCTCGGCTATTGCATCCCTTTTACACTCAACAACTATTCTGTTCCCGTCTTTATCAGACTCATCTCTTAAGTCTGAAATCCCATCTAGCTTCTTTTCTCTTACTAGGTCTGCTATCTTTTCAACAAGGTTTGCCTTATTAACCTGATAGGGCAACTCTGTAATTATAATTCTTTGTTTTCCTTTGTCGTTTTCTTCAATTTGAGCTTTTCCACGCATAACAATTCTTCCACGACCTGTTTGATATGCGCTGTTTATCCCGTCGCTGCCCATTATAAATCCTGCGGTTGGGAAGTCTGGGCCTTTAATGTGGTTTTCAACTAACTCATCTATAGTAATATTAGGGTTTTGTAATAATGCAACTAGACCACTAATTAATTCATTGATATTATGAGGTGGTATTTTTGTTGCCATTCCAACTGCAATTCCTTCTGATCCATTCATTAGCAAGTTTGGAATTTGTGTTGGAAGCACGCTTGGTTCTTCTAAGCTATCATCAAAATTTGGTGTAAAGTCGACTGTGTTTTTGTCAAGATCTTGAAGCATTTCCGAAGCGACTCTATCCATTCTTGCTTCAGTATAACGCATTGCCGCAGCATTATCTCCGTCAACGGAGCCAAAGTTTCCTTGTCCATCTATGAGGGGGTATCTTAACGACCAATCTTGGGCCATTCTAACTAAGGAATCATATATTGAACTATCTCCGTGAGGATGGTATTTTCCCAAAACATCACCTACAATTCTGGCGCTTTTTTTATATTTTCTGTTCCATGTTGCTCCTTGTTCTAGCGCTCCATATAAAACGCGCCGATGAACTGGCTTTAAGCCATCTCTCACGTCCGGGAGTGCACGGCTGCATATTACAGACATGGAATATGTTAAATATGATTCGGACATCTCTTCAACAATGTCTCTGTTTTGAATTATTTGTGGTTGTAGTTCTTCGCTCATTTTTAAATATCTATGTTGGTTACAAGTTTGGCATTATTCACGATAAAATCTCTTCTTGATTCAACATCCTCTCCCATCAGTGTAGAAAAAATTTCATTTGCTTGGTAGGCATCAGAGATTGTTACTTTCAAAAGAGTTCTATTTTCTTTGTTCATAGTGGTTTCCCATAACTGATCTGCGTTCATTTCTCCAAGACCCTTATATCTTTGTATTTCAATTTTTTGTCCTTCTGTTTTTATTTCTTCCAAAAGCCTATCTCTTTGTTCATCACTATACACCCAGTGAGATTTTTTTCCTTTACTTATTTTATAAAGAGGTGGACAAGCAATATATACATATCCCCCTGTTATCAGTTCTGGCATTTTTCTATATAAAAAAGTTAGCAACAGGGTTCTAATGTGACTTCCATCTATGTCTGCATCTGTCATTATTATGACTTTATGATATCGTAGTTTCTCGATATCAAAGTCTCCAGCTGAGGTTTCTTCAATATCAGAATCTCCTCCAAATCCTGTTCCAAGCGCTGTAATTATTGTTTGTATTTCGTTGTTAGAAAGAACCTTATCTATTCTAGCTTTTTCGGCGTTTATTACTTTTCCTCTTAATGGTAAAATTGCTTGATACTTTCTGTTTCTTCCTTGTTTTGCTGAGCCCCCGGCAGAGTCTCCCTCAACTAAATATAACTCACTTAAGGATGGATCTTTTTCAGAGCAATCAGCAAGTTTTCCTGGAAGGGCTGATATGTCAAGCACGTTTTTTCTTCTAACCAGTTCTCTTGCTTTTTTAGCCGCCTCTCTTGCTCTTGCTGCGTTTTCAGCTTTTTGTATTATTGTTTTAGCAGTATTTGGGTTTTGTTCAAAAAAGTCGGCAAGTGATTCAGAAATAATAGAATCACATATTCCTTTGATTTCTCCATTTCCTAATTTTGTTTTTGTTTGTCCCTCAAATTGAGGCTCTGGTACTTTTATTGAAAGGATTGCTGTCAAACCCTCTCTAACGTCTTCCCCTCCAAAAGTAGGGGCTTCACCTTTTTTATTTTTTATGTTTTTAGCAGCATATTTATTTAAGGTTCTTGTAAGTGCAGATTTAAAACCCGCTAGGTGGGTTCCTCCTTCAATTGTATTTATATTGTTTACAAACGTCAAAAGGGTTTCGCTGTATGAATCATTATATCTCAAAGACAAATCTACAGGAACTCCGTCTTTTTCTCCTTTTATGTGAATTGGGTCTTCAAAAAGAGGGGTGTGATGTTTATCTAAATGTTTGACAAATTCGGATAAACCACCTTCATAAAAGTGTTCGTTTGTGGCCTCTGTTTCTTCGTCATAAAAAATTATTTTTACGCCACTATTTAGATAAGAAAGTTCTCTTAGTCTTTCATCAATTACTTTAATGTCAAATTCTGTTTCAACGAAAATATCGGCATCAGGGTAAAATTGTATTTGTGTTCCTGTTTCTTGTGTCATTCCTAATTCATTTAAGGGAGTTTTGGCTATTCCAGTTTCATATTCCTGTGAATAAATTTTTCCATCTCTTTTTACTGTAGCTGTACATTTTTTTGAAAGAGCATTCACAACCGAAACTCCTACCCCATGAAGTCCTCCGGAGACTTTATATGTATCTTTATCAAATTTTCCCCCAGCGTGTAAAACTGTCATTACAAGCTCAAGGCCTGATTTTCCTTCTTCCTTATGAATGTCTGTAGGAATACCTCTTCCATTGTCTTGAACTCTTATTCCGCCATCTTTTTGTTTTGTTACTTTTATTTCCGAGCAATGTCCTGCCATTGCCTCATCAATCGAATTATCAACAACCTCCCAAATTAGGTGATGAACTCCCTTTTTCCCAACGTCTCCTATGTACATTGCGGGTCTTTTTCTTACTGCTTCTAATCCCTTGAGAACTGTGATGTTTTTTGCTTTGTAGTCTGTGCTCATATTAATACTATTTTCTCTATTTGTGATGTTACTTGGTTGAGTTTATTTAAAATTTCTTTCTTTTGGTATTGTAGTTCATTTTTCCATGTTGGATTTTTACATTTTATAAAAATCGTTTTATTTTCAATTTTTATTATTTTTGTAGCTTTATTAATTTTTTTTCCTACAATATTTTCCCAATTATTTTCAATCTCTCCAAATATTAATGGGCTATATGTTTTTTGTTTAAAAAGACTTGAGATGGAGTGTGAGAGCTTAATCATTTAGTTTAATAATTTTTATAGTTGTGTTTGGATTTTTTAGTCTTTTTTCCATCATCGTATTGTTTGTTTTTGTTGTTGTAATAATTGTCTGGAATTTACGATGAAAAAAGGTAAATATTTTCATTATATTTTCATCGTCAAGCTTTGCAAAATAATCATCTAACAGAAGAATTGGGCTCGTTTTCTTTTTTTCGTTTATTATTTCTGCTTCTGTTAGTTTTAAAATATATTTAAATAATTTTTTTTCTCCTTGTGATCCGCTTTCTTGTAGATTTTTTTCATTTAAATAAAAATAAATATTATCTAAATGTGGACCTGTATGTGTTTTGTTGTAGCTTTCTAATTGAAGTTTGTTGAAGTATTCTTTTTCATTTTTGGGTACATTTTTTAAATATTTTAAAGAATGTATGTTTTTGCCAATAATTTTCTTTTCAATGAATTTTAATTTTTCAATAAAATATTTGAAAAATTTTTCTCTTTCTTCCCAAATCAAATATCCTGCTTTTATAATTTTTTTATCCCATTGGAAGGTTTCTTGTTTATTTTCTAATAATGAGTTTCTTATTAATAGCAACTTATTATAGGCTTTTATTGTTTCAACGTGATTTGGAAAAATTTTAAAAATTATTTTATCAAAATACTGAAGTTTTTCTTTTCTATAAATTTCTATAACGTCTGGTTCTTCAGGTGATATGCTTACAATGTTTGAATATTTTAAAATTTCACTAGTTTTTTTTACTTTTTCTCCATTTTTTTCGATCTCTTTTTTTGCGCTGTCATAACATATCTTAATTACCACATCTTCTTCTGTTTTTAATATACCTTTTATTTGTAGCCTGCTTTGATTTTTTTTTATAATTGACTTATTATATTTTTTTCTGAAACTTTTTGATGTAAGTAGAAAAAATATAGATTCTAATACAGATGTCTTGCCTTGTCCGTTATTTCCAGTAATTATAGTTGTTGTTGGGGAAAAATGTGCTTTAAAAAAATCTAATTTCCTTACATTTACTAAGGATATTTCTTTTAGATGCATTAATCATTTAATCTTATTGGCATCAATAAAACAAGCTTATCCATTTTCTTATCTGATGATGTCTCAGATAAAATTGCCGCATTTAAAGACCCATTTAAAAACATTGTAATTTGTTCACTTCTAATACTATTAAGAGCATCTAATATAAACATTGAATTAAATCCAATTTTTAGGTTATCCATGTTATTAAATTGACTACTTATTGTTTCAGTTCCTTTCGCAGATTGTTCTGAATCTTCGGTTGATATGGTTGTTTTTTGATTTCCAATATCTAGGGTTATTTGCTTGGTTGACCTGTTAGAAAATATTGAAACTCTCTTTATTGCGTTTATTAGGTCTTTTTTCTTCGTTGTGAAAGTTTTATTGTTATCTAATGGGATTACCTTTTCATAATCGGGATAATTATCTTTTATTATTCTTGAGTATATGGTCGTATTTTTATATGACAATGACATATGGTTCTTTGAAATTTCAATTTCTGCATTTTCTTTTTTATCAACAAAAGATGTTAATAGAGTCAAAAATTTCGTTGGTATTATTATTTCTTTCTCTTGGTTTTCTAGTCCTTCATTTTCTATTATTATCCTTGAAAGTCTATGACCGTCTGTTGATACGCCCACTATGCTCTTTCCATCTATTTTTAACAATACTCCTTGTAGAGCTGGTTTTAGCTCATCTTTACTAGTGGAGTTTTTTGTAAAATCAATTATTTCAAAAAGTGTTGAAGTTTTTATATATATACTTTGAGTTTCATTCATTATCGGGTCAGACGGATATTCAGAATGATCTTGTCCCATTATAGAAAAACTTCCTGTTTCTGTTTTTATTTCAAGTTGTTGTTTTTCAGAAATATTTAGTTCTATCTCTTTATCTGAGATATTATTAGTTATTTCGAGTAGCCTTCCAATTGGAATTGCTATTGCATTGTCAGGCGTTTCTCCATCAATTTCTATACTTTCGCTTATCGAAGTTTCTAAATTAGTAGCTTTTAAAATCATCTTTTGATTTGAGAAGTCAAAAAGTGAACACCCAAGTATGGGTAGAGTAGATCTCGAAGGAACTACTTTAACAGTTTTTTGTAAAGCTTCTAATAGATTTTTAGTATTTACTTTAAAACTCATATTTTTCTTATTGGTAATTGTATAATATTATTATTTAAAACATTGTTTAACAAGCCTTATATATAATAAATATTATTATATAATAATTATTATTATTATAACATGTTAATATATTGATAAATAATATAAAACTATCTTTAAATCACTATTATAAAACACTATAATTTTAAATATATAAAGTATTAATTGAAGTTAATAACCCTGTTAATAACTATGATTTATTCAAAAGTATTAATATAAATGTCACTTCTTTTTTTGTCTAACCAAGAATCTAAATAATCTAAAGTTTTTTTATCTAATGCGATTGATTCAATAAAGGAATAAGAGTTTTCTAGAGTTGCCTTTTTTTCTGGAAAAAATTCATAAACATATAAAACTGATATTGATCCATCCTGCATCATGAAAGGTTCATGCAAATAAGAATCCTGTGATTTTATAATTTTATCATATATATCAACTGGGAATTTATTGATTGGTTGATTAAAAAAATTTCCACAAAGTAAATTTCTGTTTTCTAATTCATCAATGAAGTTTTCTAAAAAAAGAGGATCTAATTTACTCTTCTTATATATATTATTAATATTTTCAATTGTTTGCTTTTTATCATCTTCGGTAGGAGTTATTAATTTAAGAATATGTTGAGTGCTTATCTTATCACCTCGTTTGTCTAGCAATTTGATTATATGATGACCTACATCTGTTATTACCGGATCAGATATATCTCCTATTTTCATAGAATAAGCAATTTCTTCATATTGTGGGAAAAGAGATCCTCTCTTTGTATAGCCTATTTTTCCCGCTGATGATATAGAAGCAATATCATCAGAATGGTTACTAACAATTGTTTCAAAAGAAGATTCTTTATTTATAATGCTGTCTTTTAGATTTTTTACAAACCTATATGATTCTTCAATAGTCTTTTTACTAGGAGAAAAATTAATATTATAAATTGAAAAATTTGCAGATGCGGGAGAAGGAGGAAGAGAGTCTTTATAGATATCATAAAAAATTTCAACTTCTTTTTTTCCAACCACAAAACCCGCAGTTAAGTTTAGCCTAAACCTCTCTATAAGCATAGCATTGTAAATTTCTTCCCAATAATCAGATTTTATTTGTTGAAGATTTTTTCCAAAAGTTGCCTCCAAAGAGTCTACCGATCCAACACTTTGAATAAACATATCTATTTGATTATCTAGTTGAATTTGTACTTCATCATTATCAACTACAATATTTGAATCCTTTTCTGCGTATTCGAGCAAAATATATCTATTAACAATATCTTCCAAAACTGCATTTGCAAGTTTTTCATATTTCAAAGGAGTTTGGGTAGGAGAAATTCCTCTTTGGTTAGCAATAGAAGATAATTGATAAAAAAACTCTCCCTTTGTTACAATATTATCGCCAACTACGGCCATTATACCATCAACTATTTCTTCCGAAAAAGAGAAACATAGGAAAAGACTAATTATAAAATTTTTCATATTTATCTCCCAATTTTAGTTCAGGGTTGTTGATAAAATTATTAAATGTTGTTGTTTTTATTTTTTCTTGAGACTCTTTTATGAGTAGAGACTCAATCCTTTTATAAACCCTATTTATAGGAATTATTTTTTTATCTATTTTTTCTTCAACCATAATAATTGAAAAAGATTTATCAGGGTTTTCAATGGGTTTAGATATTACTCCAACATCTAATTCGAAAGCGGCCTCTCCCATATAATTAAACTTACCTCTCTCAAAGGGATCCATTAAACCTTCTGTTTGAGAATAAACTAAAGAAAACTCGGAAGAGAGAGTTCCGAACAAAGAATCATCAGAGCTTAAAACAACATACAAACTATCAGATAAGTTTTTTGAAGCAACCTTTATTTGTCTGACAACAACCTTTTCTGGTTCAAAATATTTTTCTTTTTTATTTTTATTATAATAAGCTTCTACACTAGAAGAATCTGGGGTTTCAATAGAATTTACTAAGTGCTTCAAATAAGAATCATATAAAATGCGACTTTGTTCAACACCAACCCTCTTTTTAAAATAATCATTATCAACTAAGCCCATTTCGGAACCATCTTTTATTGCAATCTTTTGCATAATAATATTTTGTAAAAAACTGATAAGCTCTTGTGAAGATGTAAAATCAGGTATTTTACTTTTAGGAAATTGAGAAACTTGAGGAAGAAACCATTTTAGGCCATAAAGCTTTCCATCAACAGAAAACAAAACACTACTCAAGTTTAAATTTCTTATAAAATCGGTAAAATTAAAACTCTGACCGAGGCTTAACAATTCTTTTTTAGATTCTAGCATTTGATTAAAAAGAATATCAACTTGCTTTTCATACATAATGACTCTTTCGGAAAGAACCTCTCTGTCATAAGCTAAAGAAGCATCCTTTAGTAAGTCTCTAACCGAAACAAGAGAACTTCTTTGAACAGCATATTCATATGAGTCTGAATCATAAATCGAGAATTCAGAAGAACGGATAGAATCAACTACAACCAGGTGAAAACCATATTCTGTTTCAATTATATCTGAAACCTCACCAAGATTTAAAGACCAAACAGATGATTGAAAATTCATTGGAGTAACCCCCCACTGAAGCCACCCTAAAACTCCTTCATTTCTTGGAGCGCTGGGATCATCAGAGTATGTTTTAGAAAAATATCCGAAGGAGCTTTCTGTTGATTTAAGAGAATCTTTGATTGTTTTTATCAAATATAAAGCTTCTTTTGAATTTCTTGAAGGGGGAGAGGAAATAACGCTAGTGTTGTGTGAAATTAAAAGATGTCTTATAAACACCTCTTTTTTAAGATTTGACCTCGATAAGGCTAGCGACTCTTTAGAAATTAAAGGAAAGGCAACAGTATAATCATAAACTAGGTTTATTAAAATCTGATTTTGGATATTAAAGAGCTTATTTTTCAAAACAGGGTTAAACAAAAAACCCTCTTCTTCTGCAGCTAAAGAGGCAGACTCTCTTTTAACATAATCTTTTAAAATTCTATCTTTTTGGCCTGCTGAAGACTTGATCCACTCAGATTTAGAATATTTACTATAAAAATCTTGTTCGTCAAAAGAAGCGCCATCAATATTTATAACATAACCAAACAACAAACTACAAAATCCAGCAAATAATAATTTAATTTTTAAAATCATTTCTAAATTTATTCAAGAAATCTTTTATAAACACCAAAATATCTTTATTTTTATTTTCCCAACCAAACGACAACAAAAGCTTCTCATTTGCGAGTTTTTTAAATTCATATTTTAAATGTTCTTGTTTAAAGAAAGTTTCAACAAAGCCAAGAAAAAGACCAATATTTGAAAGCAATGGAGAAGGAAGGAAAACAATAGATGTTTTTTTATTGTCACACATTACAGAAATAACAAAAACCTCATAACAAAGAATTTTAATTTCTTGAACAGTTAACATGGAAGAAAACCTTTTGGGGGCCAAGCCAAACCTATCATATATTTCATTTTCAAAAGACCTAAGCCGCTGAGCATTATTAATAGATGATAGCTTTCTATAAACAGAAAGCCTTACGCTGGAATCTTCTATATAAGAGTGGGGAATGCTGGCTTGATCACCAGCAACGGCAACAGAAACCATGTCAAAATAAAACCTAGAATCTGACCCTGAAACAGCTCTCTGCAACAGCTTATTATAATATTCAAAACCAACCTGAGACCCTCCGCTTTGAGAATAGCCAAATACAGAGCCGGCACCACGAATTTCTAAGTCTTTTGTTGATAATAAGTATCCAGAGCCAAGAGAGATGTTGTCTTGAATAGCCCTAAGCCTACGCAATGTATCTCCAGAAGGTTTAAATTTTTTAGGAACCAGCAAATAAGCGTAGGCTTGCCTATTATGTCTTCCAACTCTTCCTCGAATCTGGTGAAGCTGAGAAAGACCAAATAAATGAGCGTTGTTTATTATTATTGTATTAACATTAGGAATATCTAGTCCATTTTCTATTATAGAAGTAGAAACTAAAACATCAATTTTCTTTTCAATAAAATCCCTCAACGTTGACTTTATTTTTTCAACGGACATCTTTGCATGAATAACCTCAACAGAAACCCCCTCTATCATTGATGAAACAATCCGCTTAAACTTATTTAAAGATGCAATGTTGTTGTGTAAAAAATAAACTTGACCTGCACGCGAAAGTTCAAAGCGAATAGACTCTTCTATTGACTGTAAATCAAAAAACTCAACATACGTTTCTATTGGTTTTCTGTCAACAGGGGGAGTGGAAATTGTTGAAATGGTTTTAATTTCTGAAAGAGCGCTTTGTAGGGTTCTGGGAATGGGGGTAGCAGACATCATTAAAATATCAATTTTTGGAAATCTTTTTAAAAATAAATCCTTTTGCTTTACTCCAAACTTATGCTCTTCATCAACAACTAAAAAGCCAACAGAATCAATTTTACTCAGATAGCTAAAAACTCTATGCGTGCAAACCAAGACATCAACCGAGCCACTATTAAAAGAACCTATTAAATTCTCAACTTCTGAAGTTTTGTTTAGTCTAGAAACAGAGCCAACATTAACAGAGAAAGGAGATAGCCTTGAGGAGAAAGACTCGTAAAGTTGATGACATAAAACCGTGGTAGGGCAAAGTACAACAACTGGAGACTTTTGCAAAACAGCAATAAAGGCTGCTCTCATAGCTACTTCTGTTTTTCCAAAACCAACATCACCACACAGCAGCCTGTCCATTGGAGCTGGAGAGCAAAAATCTTCATATATATCAGAATATGCTGACGCCTGATCTTTTGTATCAATAAAGTTAAAAGATGAAACAAAATCATTCAAGAGGTCGTCGTCTACTCTAGGTCTAACAACAAACGAGGAAGACCTGGACAAATATTGGTCGTAAAGGGCCCTAACAAAAAAAGCAACCTTTGAGGACACGCCATCTCTTTTTCTGGTCCAAAGACCCTTTTTTGAAATAGATGAAATCTGAACCCCCTTAGCATCAGCACCAGCATAGTGGCTTATAAGATTCATTTGTGATACATCAACAGAAATATTGCCATCTAAATACTCAACCTGTAAACAAGAATCAACATCAGATTCAATTAATATATTTTTGAGAATACCCACTCCAAAATCTTCATGTACAACATAATCACCAATATGCATATCAACAAGGGGCACAGAACCAGCCGAATAATTGTCTGCGCCTTTAAACTTACTTGAATCAGAAAAATGGGAAGGGGCATATAAATCTTCGCCAACAAAAACACCAAAACCTGAAAGAGCGGGATCATATAAAACTCTTCCATTATATGATGCATATCTATCATAGTTACAATGTTTTAGCATTATTTTATTTTGATTCTTTGAACCCCAAACAAAAGAGTGTCCATCAAAATTAAAAATGCGGTGAGAAGAAAGAAAATCAAGAGATTTTTTTTGAACACCAGCGGAGCTAATTAAAAAAGAAGACTTGCGAATAGAACGAGTAGTCAGCTGGGAAGAGATATCAAAAAAATAAAGATCAGCAGAATCAAAAGAAAAGTCAACGCGCACAGGAAAAGGCCTTTCTTTAGGAAAATAGTCTACCACTGAACCTCTAACGGCAAATTCTCCTGCGCTTGAAACGCTATCAGTGCGAACATACCCGCCCCTATCAAGAGCCTTTAATAGAGAAGCTCTGTCACAAGAAGCGTCAACCAAAAAAGACTCAGAGGAGGCGAAAACAGACACAAAGCCTGCGTTGAAAGTTGAGCGATCAACCAAAACAACCTCGCCCTTTTCACCAGAACAAGAAAATATGTTTTTGTATTTGTCTAGGGCAGAATTAAACCCAGGGAGCCCGTCGTTGTCTCGATTCGTAAAAACCACAAAGTCCGAGGACAGACTTTTAAAAAGAAAGCTAAAAACAGATTTAAAAACATGGTCATCAACTACCAAGCATGAGGGAAAGTCTCCGACCAAAAGAAGCGGTAAAACATCTAGTTCATCAACCAAAAAACCACCATACTGTTCCGCGCAAAGCAACCCCCTAAGCCTATCTGTAAATGTTTCACGTGAAACACTCATTTTCTTTTATAAAGATAAAAAGATAAAATGGAAATGTCTGACTGCCTTACTCCATCAATGCGCGCTGCTTGAGCCAAATTCTCCGGCTTGATTGCACAAAGCTTTTCTATGGATTCACTGCTCAAGTTTTTTACTTTGGAGTAATCAAAGCCTGGATCAATCTTAAGGCCCTCAAGTTGTTTAATTGAAGCAATTTTTTTTGACTGAATTCCGATATAACCCTCATACATTGACTCGCTTTCTACTGCAAAAAGAATTTTTTTAGAGAACCTTTTTGAAAAGTCGTCTTGGAAAATGGGGTTAAGGCTTTTATCGGGCCTTTTTATAAGGTCCCATTTTGATACTTTCTTTTTTGAAATCACAACAGACTCGCTTTTGAGTTTTGTTTTACATCTGTTGTACTCTGTTACATAATTATTAAAAATTTCAGCATGGTCTTTAGTTATTAGTCCATATTCAATTCCTTTTTGCGAAAGTCTCATGTCGGCATTATCTTGCCTTAGTGTTAATCTATACTCAGCGCGAGATGTGAACATTCTATAAGGTTCTTTTATGTCTTTTGTAATAAGGTCGTCAATTAAAACGCCAATATAGCCTTCAGACCTTGAAACAACAAATATTTGTTTGTTAAGTATTGATTGTGCTGCATTTACACCGGCCACAAGTCCTTGGGCGGCTGCTTCTTCGTACCCAGAGGTGCCATTCATTTGCCCAGCCAAAAATAAGCCGGTGACATTTTTTGACTCAAGCGTTGATTTTAGTTGATATGTGGGAAAATAATCGTATTCTATCGCATAGCCAGGTCTAATAATTTCACAATTTTCAAGGCCGCTTATTGTCCTTAACGCTTTTATTTGTACACTCTCAGGCATGCTAGTTGAGAATCCATTTATATATATCTGTTTCGAATTGTCCCACTCAGGCTCAAGAAAGAGTTGATGTGAGGGGTTTTGTGAGAAGCGAACAACTTTGTCCTCAACACTAGGACAGTATCTTGGACCTGTTGCATCAATTTTTCCTGAATACATGGGAGAATTTTTTAAGTTGTCTTTTAAAACTCTGTGGGTTTCGTTATTAGTGTGAGCAACATAACACGGTGTATTTGGTATTTTCATATTCTCATTAGTTTTTATAGAAAAATAATTTACATTTTTATCACCACTTGCCAGATCTAGTTTGTCCCAATCTATAGAGGAATTTAAAAGTCTCGGTGGAGTTCCAGTCTTAAGTCTATGTGTTTCAAACCCTAGGCGTATAAGTGATTGTGTTAAGCCAATAGATGGTTTTTCGCCAAACCTACCTGCTGAGTATGAGGTTCTTCCAATATGAATTTTTCCATCGAGAAAAGTGCCCGCAGTAATAATCAAAGCCTTTAATGATACCCTTTCGCCCGTATCATAAATACATCCAACAACTTTTCCGTTATCAACAATGATATCAACAACATTTTTATTGACAACTTTTATATATTTATTATTTTTTACAGACCGTTGCACATATTGTGAATATTTAATCTTATCAACTTGTGCGCGTGGAGACCAAACCGCTCTTCCTTTAGATTTATTTAATGTTTTAAATTGAATGGCTGTCTGATCGGCAGCCTCCCCCATTATTCCACCCAAAGCATCTATTTCTCTCACCAAATGTCCTTTTGCAAGGCCGCCAATAGCAGGGTTACAAGACATTCTTCCAATTGAATCCTTGTCCATTGTAGCCAATATTACATTGAGCTTCTTTCTCGAGATAGCAAGTGCCGCCTCCACACCAGCGTGGCCACCCCCAACTACTAATATTTCTGCTTGTTTAGACATTATTTTCCTACACAAAAACTAGAAAAAATATTATTAATTATTTCATCACGGCCTATAGGATTTACAATTTCATCAACCCCATCAACAATCTCTTTAACATATTCAGATATGATATCCAAAGAGATCTTTTCATTTAACAATCGTTCTTTTAAGGATTCAACTTTATTAAAAAGCCTTGTTAACACTTCTTGTTGCCGGTCGTTAATAAAATATTCTGAATTAATACTTTTACTTGATGTTACTTTCANAATTTTTGTTGATAATTGTGTTAATAATTCTTNAACCCCCAATCCATCTNTCGANCTGACAGACAACTCATAACCGGCACACTTATTAATATCACACTTAGACAGNACGGTAATAATGTTTTTATTAGCCATTAATTTCGAAAACGACAATAAGTCTTCTTTGTTTTCACCAAGACAAATAATTATATCGGCTTTACCAACTTCATTCTTTGTTCTATTAATTCCTAGTTTCTCTATTTGGTCATTTGTGTTTCTATATCCGGCAGTATCAATAAGCCTAATATGATGCCCGCCTATATCTAAAGAGGCCTCTATGATATCTCTTGTTGTTCCAGAAACATTAGATACAATTGATCTATCATAACCTAACAATGAATTAAATAAAGTAGACTTACCAACATTTGGTCTTCCAAAAAATACTACGCGAATCCCCCTTTCTATCACACTCGAATAAAGATTACATGAAAGCACGTTGTTAACAAGNCTTTTTATTTCTCCAAGCATATCACTTATTTGTAGAATGANAGNTTTATCATCATCATTCTCGTCCACATCAAGGCCATATTCGCAAAAGGAAGAGATTTTGATTATTTTCTTTCTAATTTTTTTCATCTCACGCGACAATTGTCCATCTATGTTTTCCATAGACTTATTTGCGTGAAGATTTGTTTGGCTTCTAATTAAACTATTTATTGACTCTGCCTGTATTACATCAATTTTTCCATTGTAATATGCCCTAAAGGAGAATTCTCCTGGAAGCGCATGTCGTATATTTTTCATTTTAGTAAGTTTTCTTATAATTTCTTTTGATATAAAATCTCCACCATGACAATTTATTTCTATTACATCTTCTCCTGTAAAAGATTTTGGTCCTTTAAAAAAAGATATCATAGCATCGTCAATTTTTTGATCGTTTATAAATATGCTTTTAAATAATATTGAATTTGGTCTTGGAGGAATTTTTTGCTTCACCATTTTCGTATATAGGTCGGAAAGAGAGCTTCCAGAGACCCTAATTACATTTATTGCCCCATATCCCTCTGATGTACACTGAGCAACAATTATATCCCCTGTGTTTAAATAATTCATANAAAGAGGTTATTTGCTGTTTTTAATTGACAGTTGCTGTTGGTAAGAAAGAAAGTTGAAAATTGTATAATAAAGAGTTAAGCCTGAAGGAAAACTATTAAAAATAAGTATAAAGAAAACATTCATAAAATACATAAAAGTTTTTTGCGTATCATCAGTTGCCTGCATTGTTATTTTCATAGTTAAAAACATACTTATTCCCATTAGTATTGGCAGGATTGCAACAGCCCCACCATACAAAGGTATATTAAAAGGAAGGGCAAAAAGATAATCAGGCTGGGAAAGGTCAGAAATCCAGCCAAAGAAAGAGGCTCCCCTAAATTCTATAGTAGACCTAAAAACTATAAAAAAGGACATCAAGATTGGCCATTGAATTAGCATTGGAAGACAGCCCGAAACAGGATTAACTCCATGCTCCTTCCAAAGCTTACCCATTTCCTGTTGAAGTCTTTGAGGATCATTTTTATATTTCTCTTGAACTTTTTTTTGAAGCGGAGCAACAACCTTCATTTTAGCCGAAGACTCATAGCTTTTTTTGGTAAGAGGGCCAGTAATAACCCGCATTAAAAAGGCAATTATAATTAATACAAAGCCATAGTTTATACCAAGAGAATTATGAATAGTTTTAACAGTCCACAAAACAGCACGACTAAAAGGCTGAATAATTGACCAGCCAAAATTCATTATAGAAGAAACACTTTTATCCAGCCCTAGTAAATCTATTCTATCAACATCAAGAGGACCTAAATAGGTTGTAACATTAAGCTTGCCGCGGGAAGGATATCCTCCCATGCCGGCAGAATATATTGGGAGAACATCATCGTCACCTCGAAATAAAAAATTTTCTGATGAAAGAGAAGCATAATCAGATTTTTTATCTGTAAGCATGACCATTCCAAAAAACTTTGTTCTAATTGCCACCCAATCTGTTTTTTCATTGAAAACCTCTGTTGGTAGGCCCACCTGTGAGNTTTGGGTAATTGACTCTAAGTTTTCGTTTTGATAGGCATATGCACTAGAGTAGCTAAGTTCGTCAGATGAATATGACAACGAACTATTAATGCTTGGTTCAGATGGAAACACCCCAGAAGTCCAGGCAACTTCAACCTCATCAGCGCTTTTAAAATCATAGTCAAAAGAATGATTAATTGAATAGGAGCTACCGTCCACTATTAACTTTTTTTGAACCCCGTCTGACTCATAATGAATTTCTTTAGTTTCGCCCTCACCAACCTCAAGGACGCCATTAATTATATCAACAGAAGTTTTTCTAGAAAATGGCTGATTATGCTTTTTAAAAACCCCCTCATCTTTAACNGAGAGGCAAGGGGCGCAATAGTCTGAGGTATGTCCAATGTCGTGAAGCAACACAACATTGTTGGCTTTTGAATAAACACCCAAAGAGTCATAGCCGCCCACATATCGCTGTATTTGATTTTTTGTTTCATGTATCTTATAATAAATTACTGAACCCCCACCGTGGCTTGAAATGTTAGCTTTATACAGTGGAGTTATAATTGTTAAAATCTCAGACAACCCTTCAGAGTGAAGGTGATTTTTTTCAGGAATACTAGGAGTGGCGTTATAGGAGTCTACCTGAGGCCCCGCTTGGCTCACCATTTGAGTCCCAGCACCATCATCATATTCTATTTCTGGAACCACGCCAATCATTTCCATATATTGAGGAATCAACATAAAAATTCCAAAAATTAAAATGGCTGCTAATATATTTCTTTGTGTAGACATAGTTTAGTTTATAACAAGGCTCTTTACCCAGGATTCAACAGAATCATTAATAGTTTTAAATTTGAAATTAACATGCTGTGGTTTAACAACAACGCCAACACTTGGAAGTTTTCCACTTTTGTGAATTGAAGATATTGCATGGCGACAGCGCTTTTTAAATTTATTTCTAGATACTGCGGAGCCTAACTTTCTTGGTATAATAAAACCCAAATATAGTTCATCACATTTTCTTGACATGAACGAAATTTGATTTATTGAATAAAAATCAGGAGAAAGAGTAATATGGCTAAATATTCTATGATTAATAGAAAGAGACATTAAGCAGACAAAGACTTTCTGCCCTTGCGCCTTCTTCTTGCTAAAACTGCACGCCCAGCCTTGCTAGCCATTCTAGATCTAAAGCCATGCTTGTTTTTACGTTTTCTATTACTTAGTTTAATTGTTACTTTCATTTTTTTACCTCATATATNAAAAGGAGTAGAATATAATATTTAATTTATATAAATAAAAAAAGATTTTAACTATTCTATCTTTCTGAACGAACCACCGTTTTAATGCCACCCCTAGGATGGAAATCACCCGTAATATCTATCTTCTTAGGCTTACAAGCTTTAATTATATCATCCATAATTTTATTTGTAACGTGTTCATGAAAAATACCAACATGTCTAAACTTAACTATATATAGTTTTAGAGATTTTAGTTCAACAATATATTTATCAGGAACATAATTAATTATAATAGTGCCAAAATCTGGAAGAGCTGTCTTTGGGCAAACACAATTAAATTCAGGAATTGAAACGTTAATAGTATAATCCCGATCAGAATAATCGTTGTTTACCACCTCAAGGTCTTTATGTGTAGGGTTATTACTTTTTTCGTTTTCCATGACAATATATTAAAAAGAAAAAAGGAACAAAAGGAAACAAAAAAGGCACTANCAAGAGTGCCTTTAAATTACCAGCCCTTTTTAGGGGGTCTAATTTTTCTTCTTCGACGATGCCTGCGCTTTCTTTCAAGCGTATCTTCATCATCAAGCTGGTTATCGCTAAACTCCTGATTNCTTAAAAGAGAGCCCTGACCATACCAACTAATAGTAGTATTTAAATTCATAGGGTTTGCAGACCAAAGAAAGGTAGCAAAGACACAGCCAAATAATATACATGTAATTTTTTTCATAATTTTTACCTCTATTGAAATATATTCATAATTTAAATTATTGTCAAGAATAATAAAAAAAACAAGCCAAATGAGCGACTATTATTTACTAACTTTTGTTTTTCCATTCCAGGGGGGTAATGTTATCACAGATAATTTCTTTTTTGTTTTGTCTAATATTGTTTTTATCGACCCATGTTTGACTGTGAATACGNCCCTCTAAGTACAGCAACTGCCCTTTAACAACATATTGTTTTACAAAATCTGCTAACTTGTTCCAGGCCACAATGTTGTGCCATTCGGTATGCTCCCTTTTCTTTTTATCGGCATCCATCCAAACCTCATTTGTTGCAAGGGAAAAAGTTGCTATAGAGTGGCCACTCGTTGTATAGTTTAAGTCTGGATCTTGACCTACGTGGCCAACCAGAATAACTTTATTTATGCTGTTTTTAGATATCATAAAGCAAAACTATGATTTTTTTATTGGAATTTCAATTAAAAAAGAAGTGCCACTATCTGTTGATGTCATAGACAGTTTTCCCATNTGAGAATCAACAATTTTTTTACATATTGTAAGNCCAAGGCCAAAACCACTAATTTTATTTTTATTATTTTGTGATCTAAAAAATGGTTTAAAAATACTATTTAAATCAGATGATTGTATCTTATTACCATAATTAGTTATTTTAAAAACTACCAGCTCTTTTTTTTGTAATACTCTAATTTCAACCGGTTGCCCTGGGTCGCCATATTTTAGAGCGTTGTCAATCAGATTCCTTAGCGCAATAATTAGTTTAGTTTCATCCACCCAAATCTTTAGATCAGGAGCTGTATTTTTAATATCAAATCGGTTTAAATCTACATTTATAAGGTCCAATATTTTTGTTATTAGATTTTTTGTTTTTATGTTTTCATATTGAACATTTGTATAAGGAAGAGAAAGCTTGTCTGAATACAGAAGATTAGAAATCATTCCCTCCAAAAAAACAACCTCGTCCACTAGCTTCTTTCTGTTTTTGTGTTCTGGTAGCATTTCTGTTAACAACCTAATTCTTGCCAAGGGCGAACGCAGCTCATGGCTAACATCAAGAAGAAGCTGTTGTTTTTGATTTAAGAGCGTTTTTATGTCGCGAATCATCTTATTTATTGACATAGATAGATCAGCCAATTCATCATTGCCTTTAATTGTAATTTTTGAACTCATATCTCCTGCAGCTAATAATGAAATTCTTTTTTTCATAAGCTTTACAGGTCTTAAAAACCTTCTTATAAATAAATTAAATATTATCATAAAAACGATTGAAACCATAAGTGGAGGCAAATAATTGGTATATTCAGATGCAACACTTTGATTTATCGATATAAAAACATGAAAAGAGTCTTTTTTAACATATGTTAAAAATTCATCGTTATCCGTTGAGCCGTGAGAAACAAACAGTGGATTTTTAATGAAATGAATTTTTTCCAAATCGTCACTGTCTGCGTAGGACAGGTATCCATCGGGATATACTGGTTTAGGATAATACCATACAAGAGAAGAGTCTGCACCATAAAAGGTTACATTGAGCCTTAGATTATTAATATCCTTTTTTATATTTAAAGAATCCCCAGGAAACTCCCAATCATTAAGCAAATCTCCATAAAAATATAACTCTTGAGCATCAAATATAGTATCTAGGTCTGTATAATAATATTCAACAACATAGAAAACAACAGCGCTTAGAACAAAAAAGAACAACGCTACAAGCAATCCAATTTTATAAAAGAGATGACCTGTAAATCTTTTAATCACTACTTGCTAATTTTAGAAGCTATAAAAATATATCCAACACCATGAACAGTTTTTATGAAACGTGTTCTTTCAGGTGTTTCGCCAAGCTTGGATCTAAGTCTACTTACTAGTACATCAATAGACCTATCAAAAGATTGCCATTGAATTCCTCGCAAATTCTCAACCAAAAACTCCCTATCAAGAGTTTCGCCAGCGTGCTCTGCTATTAAAACCAAGGCTTCAAACTCAGTTGTGGAAAGATGAATAGGCTGGCCGTCCAAGAGAACTTCTTGCTTCATTTTGTCAATATGCAGCCCTTCAAACTCTAATATGTCAATTAAAGAAGATGGTTCATTAACACGCCTTAATATAGAATTTATTCTTGCCAACAATTCCCGAGGCTCAAAAGGCTTTGGCATGTAATCATCAGCCCCCAAATCCAAACCGACAACACGATCAGAAATTTCTCCACGAGCAGTCAACATTATAACAGGAGTTTCATGTTCTTTTCTTATNGTTCGCAAAACCTGAAACCCATCCATTTCTGGCAAAGTGATATCTAATATAATTAAATCTGGCACATACTTATCAACGACNTCTAAAGCNCTGGTTGATTCGTGCAATGACTTNGTTTGAAATTTATTCTCTGCAAGAAATTCTTCTAACAGATCAGTTAGTTTTATATCATCATCAATAATTAAGATTTTCTTCATAATTACTCCATTTTATTGTTTTGACAATACAGATAAATATTCATTTATTTGATTTTTAAAAATATCATCACTAGTTATTTTCTTTTCAATTAATTTACAGGCATGGACTACTGTTGAGTGGTCTCTTTTGCCAATGTTTTCCCCAATTTTAACAAGCGGTAAATTTGTTAGCTCTCTAGATAAATACATAATTATTTGTCTAGCCAGAGCAATTTCTTGCCTTCGTGATTTTCCCCTTACAAGGCGCTCACTAATATTCATTTTAGAGGCTACATATTTAGATATTTCTTTAATACTAATAGTATTGAATTCTTTCTCGCCTATCATTTCACGCACAACCTGTTGAACTAGCTTATTGTCAATATCTACTTGTTTCAAAGACGAAATAGCCAGCAGGCGCACTAATACACCCTTCATTTTTCGAACATCAAAAGGTATAGACGCTGCAATAAATTCTGTTATCTTATAGCTTAAATTAATATTATTTTGTTCGGCCTCATTCATTAGAATTGCTATTCGAGTTTCAAGGTCGGGCGGCTGAATATCTACCATAAGCCCTGATTGAAAACGAGAAACTAATCGCTCTTTAATTCCAAGCAGCTGATTGGGATGCTTGTCAACAGTCAATACAATTTGCTTTCCTTTTTCAAACAAATCATTAAACAAATGAAAAAACTGCTCCTGTGTTTGTTCTTTGCCTTCAAAAAATTGTACATCATCAATTAACAAAATATCTGAAGACCTATACTGATTTGCAAAGTCTGTTGATTTGTTTTTTTGAATAGAGCTAATAAACTCTAACATGAACCTTTCACTTGTTAGGTATGTTATTTGATATTCTGGATATTTTTTTAATACCTTGTTACCAATAGCTTGTAATAGGTGTGTTTTGCCCAAGCCCGTTTGACTATATATTAGTAAAGGATTAAAAGGGGTTGTACCAGGGGCATCAGCAACGGACTCACACGCAGCTTTTGCAAACTGATTGTCTTTTCCTTCTATAAAAGAATTAAACGTATATTGAGAGTTAAAAATTTTTGTTTTGTTATATCTTGGCTGATATTGAGGATAATGGCTCTTTTTTTTTGAAAAAGAAGGAATTTCTTGAGATGATTTTGATGTTATGGGAACAGTATAATTAATTATTAAGGATTTGGAGGTTACGTGTTTAAGCGATTCTTCAATTAGCATTCTATATTTTGATTCAAGCCACTCATAATGAAATTTATTTGGAACAAGCAACGTGATGTCTTCACCGGTAATTGATGCAACGTTAACCCCATCAAACCAGGTTTGATATGCAGTTTCTTGAATTCTATTTTTTATAAACAATAGACACTTATTCCAAACTTCTTCTTTGTTTAATTTATCATCCATAACTTATCAACAAGTTATTAACAATATAAATTACAAGCAATTGTTAACATGATAATAAACACATTAAAACAAAAAAGGCGCTCATTTTATTTTGCACACAGGGGGGCGCCATGGGTGGAAAAAGAAAATAGCATAATGTCTTTCTGTAGAGCCATAGAGCTTGGCTGTCAAGGCCTTGAAATGGATCTTCAAATTACAAAAGATAAAAAGCTTATTATATACCATGACCTGTATATACAAAAAGATAACAAAACCCTTTATATTAATAAGTTAACATACTTTCAAATCAGCAAAATAATGAAAAGTTTAAATCAAAATGTGCCACCACTTTTTAAGGATCTATTGCCTCTTATAAAGCAAAATAAAAATGTAATTTTTAATATTGAAGTTAAATCAAGCAAGATCAACAATTATTTTATTATTAAAAAAATCAAGGAACACTTACAAAAAAATCACATTGTCAACCAATGCATAATATCAAGCTTTAACTATGTCCTTTTATTGCAAATGAGGCTTTTTTTTAGACATGTTTTAATTGGATTTATTATTGGTCAAGAAAGATTAAGAAAAAATAAAATGACAACAAACAAGATTATGATTAAAATCCTTCGACCAACATTTATTAACCCTAATGGAGAATTTATTTCAAAAAAATTTGTTAATTGGCTCATACTAAACAAGTTTTTAATAATGGCCTACACCATTAATACCAAAACACTAAAAAACAAACTTAAAAGAATGGGCGTAACCATCTTTTTTACCGACAATCATCTTTTTTATTCGAACAAATCCATTAACGAATAAACTACTGGACAATTAAGCGCTGACAATCTTTTGTGTGACTGATGACCCCTAGCAATCAATATACAGTCTACGCCTAATTTTTGACTAACCTTATAATCTAAATCAGTATCTCCAACCATAACAATGTCGCTCCGAGATTTGCTCAAACTTTTTAATAGCTTCAGTCCCAGATTTTCTTTTCCAGCCGCCTCGTAATTGTCAACACCTGAAACATGCGCAAAAAAATGACCTATTGAATAAAAGTCCATAAGTGTACTTAATATTTTTTGATTTGAAGCAGAAAGAACCGAAAGCTTCATATTGTGAGATTTTATATTATTTAGAGCATAAAGAGTATCTGGAAACAAGTGTGCCACAAATTGTCTTTTTTTATATTCAAAAACAAAATCTTCCTTCAAAATATTAAAAGCATCTGGGGTAATATCGAATCCAAGGTTTTGATAAAAGTCGGCAAGGGGAAAACAAAACATTTCTTGATAATCATTTAAATCAATTTGATTTAAATGGCGTTTTTTCAACAACACATTTAATATATCAACGAAAACCCACGCATCATCAATAAGTGTACCATTCCAATCAAAAACTATATGTTTTTTATTAAGAATCATCCAAACCTCTTAACAGCTTATATGAATAGATGCCATTATTGTGACCATCTCCCCATAAAAAACGAATTGCATAATGGCCAACATATTCATAATTAATAATAATTGAATTTGATTCAGAAGCAGGAAGTAGATCTTTCTTAAAATACATATTGCCAAAAATATCCTTTTCTCCTGAACAGTTTGCACAAGGACAAGACAACCTTAATTTTTCGCAACCCACAAAGGATTCTTTGCCATCACTCCATTTAATTGCCAAATGATTTTCAATAACTATAATACTTTTTGGCTTTATCGTCATAATATATTTTTTATTTTATTTATCAACTCATTACCTTTTACAATGTCGTCTTTTACGGGAACAAAAAATATGTCTAAACGAAATATCTTAATATTCTTTGTATTTAATTTTTTTAACTTATAATAATCCTTTGAAGTTGTTATGATACCCCCACACTCATTTTTTTCCATAAATTGATATATTTCATTCATATCTTTTTTTGAATAATTATGATGATCTTGATATTTTAGGTGCTTAACTACGTTAATTTTTTGATCTATCAATGAAGAATGAAAAGAGTTGGGATTTGCAATTCCAGAAACAGCCAACAACGGAGCGCTCAGTTTATTTTTCTGATTTATGAAAGGTTTTTTTTTCATAGTTAGCTGTAATATTTTATGGTCACCAATCGTTTGATTAATAAAAGATTTAAAGTTTGACAAATTTACACCATCATTAAAAACAATTACATTGGCTCTTTTTAAACCATGATAAGGCTCTCTATTTAACATGTTTTTATTTTTATGATTTAGTAGAGCAATATCAATATCGCGATTTATATATAACGATTGAAACCCATCATCTAATATTATTACATCAACATCTAAAACGTCAGTAGCAGCTTTTATTGCTTCAGACTTGTTCCTATGTATAACCATCGATACTCCTGGCAGCTTTTTTAATAGATCAAAAGGTTCATCGCCGAGGTCGTCAACGATATAATTATTTTTTTCATTAGGGCCAACAATAATCATATCGGAGCTTTTTCTCTTATACCCCCTTGTTATTACACAGGGTCTAATGTTTGAGGACATTAATTCCTGGCACAGCCACACAACCATAGGGGTTTTCCCAGTACCCCCCATGGCGATATTTCCTATTGATACAACCGGAACATCAAAAGATTGTTTAGATATAATGTTTAATTTATATAGTCTGTTTCTTAGTAGCGCAACCGCATTAATCAAAAGTTGTAAAATCATCATTAAAAACTACGATCTAATTTATCTAATTCATCATTAAGAAAATCATTAAGCTTATCGGTATTCTTAATATCATTTACACTTTCTTTAATTTTCATCGGCGCTGAAAAATTAATATGAATAGTACCAAAAGGCTTTGGGATATGCAACCTATCCCAAGAGCGGGCCCGCCAAAAATTTGTTGAATTACAAGAAATAGCAATTATTTGAGCATTTCTTTTAATTGCAGTTCTATATGACTCGAGTTTTGCAACTCTTGGTGGCCCCTTAGGACCATCGTTAGTAATTGCAATTATAGACTGTGAATTCTCTAAAATCGCCAACATCTGTTTTGTAACATTATTTCCACCCCGAGTACTAGAGCCCCTGATTAAATTTATTGATGCCTTCTTAAGAAAACGGGATATTAATTCTGAATCTTTATGGGTGCTTGCAACAGCCCAAAGATTAGCTGTTTTATTTTTTTTGAAAAAATATGACGCATATAAAAGCCTAGAGTGCCACGTACACAACATAATAGGATAATCATTTTCAATTGCCCTTTGGAAATTATCATATCCTTTGACTCTCCAACGATTTGTACGAAACAATATAAAAAAACAGAAATGCATTATTATTGACAATAAAAATATTTTTGTTTTTTTCATTTATTAATGAGTTTGGCTGCATTGTTAATAACATTTTTTTGATCAGCAAACAGTTCTTTAACAGAGGCCATTTCTAGTTTCATTTTTTTGTAATATTCTTCATCATTAAGTAATTTAGAAATTATAGAATATAAATTTTTAACGTTCACTTCTTTTTGAACAAATTCAGGAATTATACTTTTATTTGCAACAATATTTGTCATTGAAATAAAATTAACATTCAACAACAGTTTAGATAAATATCCAGAAAGGCGGGACAATTTGTACGCTACCACGCACGGAGTATTCATTAAAGTTGCTTGCAAAGAAATAGTTCCAGAAGTAACAAGCGCCACATCACAACACTCTAAAAGCTTTAATGGCCCATCATCTATTATTTTAACACCCCCAAGACTAAATTGGCTTTCTATTTTTAGTTTATCGAATCCTGGAGCAAGACCAATGACACATTTAACGTTTTTTTGTTTTGAAAAAGATTCTGCAACTTTTAAATATATAGGCAGATGAACCTCTAACTCCTGAGCTCGACTTCCAGGGAAAATACCAACAATTTTTTTAGAATTATCGAGATTTAATTTTTTTCTTAAATATTTTGATGTAGATGGTTTCCATTTATCAAGATAAGGGTGGCCAACATAATGAGCCTTGATACCGTGTTTTTCATAAAAAGATGTTTCAAATGGAAAAATAACAATCATGTGATTAATATATTTTTTTATTATTTTAACACGCCTTTCATTCCACGCCCAAATTTGTGGACTTATAAAAAAATCAATTTTTGTTTCAATCGATAGACGTTTGATTTTTTTTGCTAAACCTAAATTAAACCCAGGGAAATCAATTAAAATAACACGATCAGGCCTTATTTCATTAATAAATTGAGACAATCTATTGGCAAGACTTAACATCTTAGGAATCTTCCTTAACGCCTCAGAAAAACCCACTACTGACATATTGTGAATATTTTCAAATTGATTTAATCCTGAACTAACCATATCTTCTCCGCCAATACCCCAGAATTCAGATTCGGAGTTTATTTCTTTTAATGCCTCCATCAACTGACTTCCATATTGATCACCTGATGTTTCTCCTGCAATCAGTACATATCGTTTCATCTATTTGTTATTATTTAAATTAATTTGTTTAAGTATCTTAAACGCAACCTCAATAGCAGCAAGTCCATCATAACCTGAAACAAGGGGTTTATTTTGATTTAAAATTGAATCAATGAAATTATTTAATTCTAAAGTAAGCGCATTGTATGGTTTAATTTTTGATTTACTATATATAATGTACTTATCTTGATTTTCACTAACTATTACACGTGGAGACTGCTTGTTGGGTTTATGCTTATCAAGAATGTATGTTTCTTGTGAATGATGCAAAAAATCAATATTAGTATATTTATTATTTTCAAAGATCCTAAACTTACGTAGTTGTTTTTGAGAAATCCTGCTTGCAGTAAGATTAGCGACACAGCCATTTATAAATTCAATTCGAGCATTTGCCATATCAATTTTATTAGAAAGAGCGGAAACCCCTGATGCTACAATATTATTAATATCAGATTTCACAAGATTTAACAAAATATCTATATCATGAATCATTAAATCAAGAACAACATCAACATCAGTTGCCCTAATATTAAATGGCGACAATCTGTGTGATTCTATAAATGTAGGCTTTATATTATCTAAATTCAATTCGGATAATGCAGGATTAAATCTTTCAATGTGCCCCACCTGTATTATTTTATCGTATTCATTTGATATCTTAATTAAATCTTCGGCTTTAATGATATTATCTGTAATTGGTTTCTCTATTAGAATATGACAATCAGACAAAAGGGCTTGCTTAGCAACCACATAGTGTGTGGAGGTAGGGGTGCAAATAGATACTGCATCACATTCATTGACTAAATCTTCAAATACACCATATGCCTTGATATTATATTCTTCAGAAACCCTATGAGCCTCTTTTGAATTAATATCAAAAACACCCATGCATATGACATTATTAATATTATGATATTGTTGTACATGAAATTTACCCAAATGTCCAACACCAACAACACCAACCTTAATTTTACGAGAATAAGTCATATTAGAATTTAAGTATATTTCTTCTTGTTTTTTAAAATTTTAATTTTGAAATTAATTGCCCAACAAAAAAGAGAAGAGAAATGAATTCATTGGTGAAAAATTGTATTAGTTATGGCGTTCTAGGACTAGGCCTTTTAATGTATTTTGTTTTTATTGGTTCATATCAATTTATTGAATCAACTATTGTAATTTTAATTACATTATTATCGTGGTCTGCCATTACTACATATTTGGATACGTTTGATACAATTACCTTCTCTAAAATATTAAGCTCAATGGGCTTCATTTTTGCAATTTCTTTCTTTTTCTTTTTTGGAGTTGAAGAAGTTCCAATTCCCAAAGGAGCAATGCTGTTTAGTGCATCCGGGATTGCAATTACTTTATTTATTATTTTTGCATCAATCTTACCCCTTCTATATGTAATACATGGCGATAACTCAATTGAACCAGTTAATTTCCCAAGCCCTCAAGTTGTATCTCAACCCCAGGCAAATAATTCTATTGAAAGTTCATCATCGCTAGATGATATTGATGATGATTGGGAAATTGCAACAGAAGAAGATCTTGAATCAGGTAATTTTGAAGTCGCTGCTTAATTTTGTTTTATAGTAGCCACTTAATATAGCCGATAAAAATCCCAACCTTATTATCATTACATTAATCCTAGGCGTTTTGTACAGCTTGAATGACAAACGGAGTATAATTTTAAATAATAACAAAAAGAATTTATTTGATTTTAGAAGCACCTTATATTTAACAATATCTAGTTGAAGCGCTTCATTCAATTGAATAAAATTAAATTCTCCAAACTCTAATAGCTTGTTTGTATGGTCAATAAAATTAGGATGATTATTTCTTAAAGCAACTGCATATTTACTTGCACGTATTTCATTTGGAAATTTTTGATTCAATCTATACGCCCACTCTAATTCTTCTCCTCCGTAAAATCTCAACTTGATATTAAAATTAATTGAATCAAAAAGAGAACGCTTTACAAGACAATTACTAAACAAAACATTTGTATAATGAACCAGGGAATGATTTTTATAATTATTGATTCCACGCCCAGGTTGATTTAAATAATTACAAAAGGTACTATCTTGAGATTGATATTTTAAACTACCTATATATACCAAAGCATCACAATTAGAAATTGAGTTAATATATTCAATAATTAAATTTTGGCTTACTACAATGTTGCTGTTTAGAAATAAAATCCAATCATATTCTGCGAGCTCAATGCCCTTAGAGCGGGCGACCACCCTACCGCTATTTTCTTTCAACTTAAACAATTTTTTTCTATAGCTTAATGTTGTTGAATTAAAAATATCACAGGACTTATCATTAGAGCCATCATCAACATATATAACTTCAATGTTTTCTTGGTGGACTTTTAGTTTATCAACAGCCTTTAAAGTCTCAGAAAGATAAGATTCTGTATTATATCCAATGATAACAATTGAAATTTTAATTTCTTGATTATTCATTGATCACATTCATGAGTGTTCGGTGTTGAGAATACCAAGTAAATTTTATATTATCATTCATATTATTTTTGTTACAATATTTTTTAATCTGTTTAAGGGCTGCAAGCTGCTCTTTTATATTGTCTTCATTAACCACAACACCCAAACTGTGCTTTTCTACTATTTTTTTCATATTTGTTAATGATGACGATATAATAGGAAGACCTGCAATAGTATATTCAAATAATTTATTTGGCAAGGCTAGTTGGTTGCTTATTCCATGGCCCCTTATAACAAGCCACCCAATATCACAAGCCATAGTGTATTGAAACAAATCAAGATATGGTATTTTCCCAACGAAAAAAACCTTATCTTCAACATTATATTTTTTCACCAGTTCTTTGTAGTATTTTTTTTCTTCACCATCACCAATGATAATTGCTGAAAACCCGCAAGATTGAGAAATTAATTTAATTAATTGTCCCACCCCTCTATGTTTTTGTATTACTCCTTGATAAACAATTAGCTTATGATTGTTTTTAATGTTTAGCTGTTTATGAATATCAAACACTTTATTAGAATTTGATATCTGAGCTGGATAATTATAAATTTGATTCCACGATAAGTGTGAATGCTTATTATAAATGGTTTTAAGCATTTCTTCATCTGACTTAGCGGTTGTAATAACTTGATTAACGTAGCGCAGAAAATAATTTTCATATATATAGGTTATTTTTTTATATATGTATTTTAATTCAAGCGCTGCTAGCTCTGTATATATTTCTCGACAATCATAAATGATTTTATTGGATTTTGAAAGACATGCAGAGGCTAAAGAGTATAAATCAGATGCGACGACAATATCATATTTTTGTTTATATGTCAATCGACTTACGTTTATAAAAAACTCAATATATTTAAAAATTTTTTTTCTTTTTAATTTTATACTATGGAATGTTACTCCTTCAAATTCGGCGTCATTAATTATATCTTGATGAGTCCCCACTAGAGTAACTCTGTGATTTTCTGATCTAAACGATTGAAGCATATTAACACAACGGGCATCATAATTAAAGTCGCCTAAAAAAATAATAAGAATGTTTTTTGTTTTCATTTATTTGATTTGATTTGTTATGATTTTTAGCATTGAATACGCAATATTTTTTGGCATAAAGCATATAATATTTAAAATTATATTTTTGATTGAAAGCGTATTCTCTTTAATGGCTTGTTTATAGTAATGTTTCATTTTTCTAAAATCATTTGAATATAAAAACATACTAGCTAATTTTCTATAATGGAATGATAATATTTTTTTACCACCTATTTTTTTAATATAGTTTCTATGTTTATTGATAATATATTCGATTGCACATGTTTCTTTATAGTAATCTGACGATTGACTGTTATCATTCAAGTTCCATTCAAAAAGATTTATATTAATATTTTCAACCCTAGGATTGACCTTTGAAATCGAAATAAAAAAATCCCAATCTTCTGATGGTTCTGATTGATTATCAAAACAATCTATATTATTTAGCAAAAATTCTTTTTTAAATAAACAGCATTGAAAGAATGGACCGGGATTACGAATAATATTATATTTAAAGTCTACTCCAAAGGCATTCATATTTCTTTCATAGTGATTATTATTTACCAAATCCTTGACAATATAATTAGAAATAACAAAATCTAATGTTTTGTTTTTCAAGTATTCATATTGAATTGTGAGCTTATCATTCATCCAAAAATCATCATGATCTAAAAATGCGACATATTTCCCCGATGCATGTTTTATACCCTTTAGACGAGACTGAGTTGTTCCTAAATTATCAACGTTGTAATAATATTTAATTTTCTTGTTTTTTAGTTTTTCAATTTGACTTTTTGTGTCATCTGTTGACGCATCATCAATTATAATTATTTCAATATTATCATAATTCTGATTTGATATACTTTCTATAGTATTAATTAATTGTTTTGAATTATTATAGGTAGGGATAATTATAGAAATCATGTCTTATTAAAGATTTTTATAATCTTGAGTGAACTAGCAAACAAATACATTAAACCAATGAAAACTATATTCCCAATTGAATTGAAATAGGAGTATAGCGCAAGTATGCTAATTATCGATATATAACTAATATCTTTTAAATTATATTTAATTTGCATCCATATCATATTTTTATAAACTAAAAACAGAGTCATTGATACATATGCAAAAAGCGTTGATAGTGCAGCCCCATAAAATCCATATATGGGAATTAAAATATAATTACTTAGAATATTAATAATACAGCCCATCCCCCAAAAATATGGAACCCATGATTGCTTTTCTTTAATATAGATTGACGGCATTTGGAGTATAAATATACCATAGATGATATAACTTAATGCAATGATGGGGATAATGTTTCCCCCCTCCCAAAATTCGTTGCCAATGATATAATTACCATTAATTTGAAACTGAAATAAGAAAGGCCATAACATTGATAATAGAGTAGAAAAAAATATTAATAAAATAATAAACTTTGTACCTATTGCCTCAAATGCCCTAACATCATTTTGATTTTCTCGTCTTAGATAAAATGGCTGCCAATTTAAATTGAATGCTTTAACAATTAACAATATAAGAGCACCAATCTTGTATCCAGCGCCATACAAACCAACATCATTAACGGAGCTTAACCAACCGAGCATTATTCTATCTGCCATTTCAATCATTATGAAAAAAATTGAAGCGGGCAAAAATGGAAGACTAAACTTAATCATCAATTTTAATAGTTTGTAATCAAATAGGTTGATTTTTATTTTTGTAACTAATAAAGGAACTAATAATAATAGTTGCATTATAGATACATAAAATAAAGCTATTAGCGCACCACTAAATCCCATATTTAAATTATATATAAACCAAATATTTAAATATATTGATAATAAAACATTTGCAAAACTAACCACTAAAAAATAAATAGGCTTTTCTAATAGTCTTATCACCGTCATTGATCTAGATGATAGCATGTCAAAAAACAGTATTCCAATTAAAAAAAGTGCAATCTGTTGGTGAGAATAATGAGTGACTTCATTAAAGTAAATAAAGGGTCTACTAAAAAGATAAATTATTATACTTAATAAAACGCCCCATATTGATGAATATATCATTGACGTTGTAATAATTTTACTATCATTATTATTTTTAAAATATTTTAAAAGAGAGGAATCCATGCCATGATTATAAATAGNATTTAAAAATGCAATAATGGTATATAAAATAAAAACATACCCCGCTTCAAGGGTCGATAATACATTCGTATATAATGGTAATAGTAAAAAAGAAATTGCACGTAAGGANAAAAATCCAACGCTATATAAAGCAGTTATACCCCAAAAATTATTTTTAATAATCCCCATATTCCTTTTGATATGCTATTCTTAAAACACCCTTTGCATTAAACTGTTCCTTAAAATGAATTAAACTAAATTTAGGAGCTAAAGGATTTTCTTCTTCTGGAGTATGTGATACTCCAAAATCTATCCAATGTAAATTATATTTTTTAGCAATTTCCATACATTTATATAGTTGAAGCATGGCGATTTGCGACTCTCTATATTTTTCAAGAATTGTATTATAAAAAACTAATGCAACATTATCATTTGTAAAAAATATTAAACTACCCCCAATTATTTTATTCTCATTTTTTGTCACCAATAATTTTATTTGTTTTGGAAAAATATTTTTTAACTTTATTAGTTCATCTAAAGAATGAGTAGGGGCGGCGTTATATTTTTTTTTTGAAGTAACCAAGATTTCATAAAATTCTTCAAGATTATATCCCTCTTCAAAGATCAATGAATTCAGTTTTTGATTGTTATTTATATATCGACGTTTTCTTTTAGTTAATAAACTTAATATATCTGAGGTTTTAGACATGTCTACAGCATGAGATATATATAATTCTTTTTGTTTAAATCCATTCCATTGCAATAAATAGTCTAAAGATTGATCTGGTTTTTTTTGATATATATATGGACTATTTATTAAAAACAAAGCTTTATACCTTTGAGTTATACAATATTCATCAATCAATTTTAAAATTTCATGAATCATTTTAAAATCAAGATTATGTGATAAAACTATACCGCCATAGCTAGATCCTGGGTGTGAATAAAGAATATTATCTTTGATAGCAGCAGGAACCACAGCTACAATGGCATTCTTATCTTTAATAATTAATGAGCCATCAACAAACTTTCTATTAATATGGTATTGAATAAAGGCTTGTTTTTGAAAAATGGTTCCATTGTTAGAATCAGAAATAAATTTTTCCCATTCATCAAAAAGCATTTCATTATATTTAGTAATTGTAAGCATTTTATATAAAAAGTATCATTAAATCAAATTTACATTTATTTTACAATAAATAATCTTATATTTTCGAATGACAAGGCCAAAAAAATTACTATAAATGATTATGATTAAAAGCATACAAGCTCGTCAAATTTTAGATTCTAGGGGAAATCCAACTATTGAGGTTGATTTAACTTTAAATGATGGATCTTTCGGAAGATCTAGTGTGCCAAGCGGTGCTTCGACTGGTACATTTGAAGCCTTAGAATTACGAGATAACGCACAGAAATTTCTTGGTAAAAGTGTTTACAAAGCTATTAATAACATAAATAACACAATTGCAAATGAACTTGTAGGTCAACAATTTGAGAATTATAAAGATTTGGATCATACACTGATTGCTTTAGACGGATCAGATAACAAGAAAAATTTAGGAGCAAATGCAATATTAGGTGTTTCACTTGCATATGTTCACGCATTATCACACCACAAGCACGTTCCACTTCATGCCCTGCTACTGGAAAATGAACCCATTATGCCAGTACCTATGATGAATATTATCAATGGTGGAAGCCATGCTGATAATAATATTGATATACAAGAATTCATGATTTTTCCCTTAGGGGCAGAATCTTTTTCACATTCATTACAAATGGGCGTAGAAATTTTTCATCATTTAAAAAAATTACTTACATCAAATAATTATCAAACCTCTATTGGAGATGAGGGTGGATTTGCTCCTAATTTATCTTCAAATGAGCATGCTATTGATATTATAATTGATGCAACAATAAGGGCTGGATACGAACCAGGCAAGGATGTCTTTATAGCACTAGATGTTGCTGCAAGTGAATTATATAATAAAGATAATAATACTTATCATTTAAAATCTGAGAATCAAGAATTATCGGTCCACAATATGATTGAATATTATAAAAATTTATGCTCTAAATATCCGATTATTTCTATTGAGGATGGGTTAGATGAAAATGATTGGAACGGTTGGTCAGATTTATTTAATGCACTGGGTGATCAAGTCCAGCTTGTTGGAGACGATTTAACTGTTACTAATCCTACTAGGTTACAGAAAGCAATTGATAAAAAATCAATGAATGCTATTTTAATTAAACTAAATCAAATTGGAACCATTACTGAAACAGTGGATACAATTAGTATGGCAAGAAAAGAAAATTTTGGATCTATTATCTCTCATCGATCTGGAGAAACAGAAGATACAACTATTGCCGATTTAGCTGTAGCAATGGGCGTTGGCCAAATTAAAACTGGCTCTGTGTCCCGAACCGACAGAACAGCAAAATATAATCAACTACTTAGAATTGAGGAGAGTTTTTCTGGTTCTATCAAATTTGGAAATCAATATTATTTGGGCCATTTATTAAAATGAGCAAAAAACAAAAAACTAAATTAAACTCAATTGCTGTTATTATATTTTTAGGTTTTATATGGATTACCTTCAACCAGACCGGTCTTATTAAGCTTTTATTTCTTTATGAAGAAAAAAACAACCTATTAAATGAAATTTCTATATTAGAAAAAGAAGAATATTTTATTAGAAATAATATTAATCAATTAACAAATAATTTAGATTATATTGAGTTTTTAGCTTACAGTAAATATCAAATGGTACATGATGATGAAAGAATTTATCCTCATCAAAAAATATTCAGAATCAAAGATCAAAAAATGATCACCAATCCATAGGAAGTTTTATATCATAAGCAAAGTCATTACATTTATTGCAGGTTTAATTTTTTCTTCTTTACTTTTTTCAAAATCCAGTTCCATGCCCCTGCAATTAATTGATAATACTTCTTATGTTTCACTCAATGAATTTCTTGACGTTCTTGAATTAAAATCTGACTTCATTGTTGATAATAATAAAGCTATAATTTTTTATAAAGACCATCGGATTGTTGTTTCAGGTGGCTCTTCTTACATTCTTATTAATGATGAGATTTATCATTTATATAATCATGTGCAATACACGGACGAGGATTTTTTTATACCAGCATTTTCATTCATTAAATATGTTAAAATGCTCAAAATAATCGATAATCTTACTATTGATTCTATGGGAAAAAATATTGTTGTTTCTCAACCAACCTTCAATGTGATAAATTATTCTTTGCAAAAGAAAGGTAACGGGTATTCAATTGATATTCAAACCACTGAAACATTTAATGATAATCTTTTAGCTTATTCCTTGTCAGGAAATAATTGGCTTTCTCTAACAATCCCTGGAGCAACACTAGATTCTCTTAAATTTCATAATACTGCAGTTACATATCCAATTATTGATGTAAAGACCACCCAAATGGAAAAGTCACTTCAAATTTCATTTTTACTTAAAATAATCCCCGAAGATATAACTATTAGTTCCAAAAATAAGACGATTAATATGGGCTTATTCGTAGAACAAAAAACTACAGCATTAAAGATCAAGGATGAAAAAGAAAAAAATATTATTAATACCATTGTTTTGGATGCTGGCCATGGAGGTAAAGATCCAGGCGCGTGCATAAAAAGTTGTACAATTCAAGAGAAGGATATTACTTTAGCTATCACCAAAAAATTAGGTAGAATTTTAGAACGACAACATAATATGAATGTCATTTATACGCGTGAGGATGATCGTTTTGTCCGTCTACACGACAGAACCAAAATTGCGAATGATAATAATGCAAAAATATTTATAAGCATTCACGCAAATGCAATCGATAACAGTCCTAGTACTAAGGGCTTTGAAACTTATTTATTAAAAATTGAAAAATCATCCGCTGCAGTTGATGAAGTTGTAAAAAGAGAAAATAGTGTCATTGATCAATTTCAAGCAGATGAAAATACAAATACGATTTCAAGAATGAATGCTATATTAATTCAAAGTGCAAATTTTGAACAAAGTGAAGATTTGGCTCAATTAATTCAAGAAGAGGTTTCAAAGACAACTAGTAAAAATTTAAACCGCGGTGTAAAGCAAGCTGGTTTTCAGGTGCTTTGGGGAGCAACTATGCCCAATGTGCTGGTTGAAGTTGGATTTATTACTAACAATGGTGAATTAAAAAATTTAACCTCATCTAAATATCAAGAAAAAATTGCCAAGGGTATTGCTAGTGCAATTATGAAATATAAAAATAAACATGAGAAACACATTTTTGAATAATTCTAATTTAACTATAGGAGTTTTTGATAGTGGCCTTGGAGGCCTTACTGTACTAAAGCAACTTCAAAATGATTTTCCACTTTTTAAATATATATATTGTGGTGACACTGCCCACTTACCTTATGGTACAAAAAGTAAGGAATCAATTGAAACGTACTCAAACAATATGGTTAATTTTTTAATTGATAGGGGAGCTGATATTATTGTGGTGGCATGTCACTCAGCAAGCTCTGTAGCAATTGATTTTTTACATTCAAAATTTACTATTCCAATAATTGAAGTGATAACACCTTCAATTCATTCAGCAATTGAAGAGACCAAAACAAATGAAATTTGTGTTATAGGTACCCACACTACAATTAACTCAAAGAAATATACAAATGTCATAAATTCAATAAATAAAAATATATCTGTTACGGAATTATCTTGCCCTTTATTTGTTCCGATAGTAGAAGATGGTTTAGAGGACCATGAAATTGCCCGAATGACGACCCAGTTATATCTCAATTCTATTAATTCATTAAATGTAGATACTTTAATTTTAGGATGTACACATTATCCTATACTAATTAATACTATTAAGAGTGTTATAAATAAAGATATATGTATCATAGATACCGGTGTATCAGTATGTAATGAGCTAAAAAAATATATTTTTAATTCAAATCAAACAAGTGAATCGCTTGATAATAATGAGTACTTTGTTTCAGATATGCCATATAGATTTCATGAGTTGGCATCAAAGTTTTTAGATCAAAAGGTAGATCATGTCCAATGTGTTGAATTCAAATAACATTGGAAAAAAATTTCTCTTATCACTAGAAACAAGAGGAATAAAACTTGGATTAAAACGAACCGTTGAATTATTTAATATATGTAATCATCCTGAAGATAACCTAAAAAGTATACAAGTTATTGGTACTAATGGCAAAGGATCTACTGCTGCTACACTATCAAGCATTTTAATGGCATCTGGATTGAAGGTAGGGTTATATACTTCACCACATTTAGTTGACTTATCAGAACGAATTAAAATTAATAATCAAGTAATTGATAATCAATTTATTGATCATTTTATTGATTTATATAGACATGATATAGAAAACCTTGAAAGTACTTTTTTTGAGGTACTAACAGTTATGGCAGCATCTTATTTTAATGAAAAAAATGTAGATATTGCAATATTTGAAACCGGACTTGGTGGACGATATGATAGCGTTACAGCATGTAAGGCGCAAACACAGTTATTTACAAAAATTTCAATAGACCATGCTCATATTCTTGGTAATACCATTGAAGAAATTGCATTAGATAAATCATGTGCGATACATAAGAATTCCACTTGTTTTTCGATCAAACAAACAAACATGGTAAAAAACATTCTTATACAAAAAGCAATTGATATGTCAGCAAGCTTAACTTTTACACAGCACCAAAATAATAAAGTATATAAATCTAATCTCCTTGGTTCACACCAAATTGAAAATACTCAATTAGCTATTGCTGCAGCTAAACACATTATTGATATTAAAGAAGATTCAATAGAACGTGGATTAAATAGTGTTCAATGGAAAGGAAGAATGGAGCTATTGTGTTCTGAGCCTAATGTATATTTTGATGTAGCTCATAATGATGATAGTATTATTGCTTTTTGCCATACGATTGATTCTTTAAATCATAGGGGTGATAAAACGTTAATAATTTCAGTTCAAAAATCAAAACTAATTGAAAAGTCAATCAAGCAATTAGAGCAACGATTTTCAAAAATTATTATTACTCAATTAAACAATAGAATGTATACATCTATTGATTTAGCATCAATGTTTCTATATCATTCTAAAATTGAAATTATTGATGATTCCACTCTAGCGATTAAGACTGGATTTAAAAATTCTAAAAAATCAGATTTATTGGCAATAATAGGTTCACATTATTGGGGTGATATTGTATATAAAAACTTTTAATTTTTTCTTTGCTAGTAGATAATTAAAGTTATAAACTATGTTA